>CAMKAA010000162.1 GCA_946410365.1 uncultured Lachnospiraceae bacterium
AATACACTATGTCACGCAAATATATAGATATGGACAAGTACCCCCGGCTCGACCACTTCCGCCACTTTCTGACTATGCAGCAGCCCTGCGTGTCCGTAACCGTTCAGGTAGACATCACTGACTGGCTCTCCGGGCTCAAGGCGTCCGGCTGTCCATTCTTTCTCAGCTTCCAATACGCCGTCGTGAGGGCTGCCAACCGGATCCCTGAGTTCCGCCAGCGCATTGTCGATGATAAAATCGTGGAGTATGATTACTGCAACCCGTCATACATCGTATCTCTTCCTGACGACACCTACCGCTACTGCAATGTGAATGTCGGTCAGCCTTTCGCGCAGTACCTCGAAGAGAGCCGCGTCAAACAGGACGCCGCGCTTCATTCTGAGCACCTGGAAGAGGAAGAAGGCGATGTTCTGGGGCTTCTCTTTATATCCTGCGTCCCCTGGCTCAACTATACGGAAGCCATGATGCCCTACCCCGGCGGCCGTTTCTCTAATCCCAGTTTCTGCTGGGGCGGTTACAAGACAGAGAAATATCTGGCTCTCGAGGAAGGACGGGTCACGGAAAAGGTCAAAACAACGATTCCTGTCTCTGTCTTCTTCAACCACGCCCTCATCGACGGGATCCACGTCAGCCGGTTCTTCGACAATCTCAGTGATGAACTGAATAATTTCGATTTTTCGACAAAGGAGTGACCCAGGTCACTCCTTTACCATTGTGATCGTATAGTTTCCGGTTCCGCTAAGCTGCGTGAGCTGGATCTTATAACCCTGTCCCTCCTTGATGATCACGCTGACTGAATCTCCGCTTCTCATCTCATCAGATCCCTCGAGCCTGTCGCCCAGCTGGCTGTAGACATACATCTTTACACTGCATCCTTCATCCATGTTGCCGATCGTGATCCGGTACTTCCCGGACTCGGCAGCTGTAAAGGAATAGGCCTTTTTCTGGTCCTTGTAAGTGACCGCGCCGGGGACGATGCACTTCCCGGTTATATCCGAGGAAGATTCCTGCTTGCCGATCGCCAGCGCATACTCTCCGATCTTTCCGATCTGAGTGGCATAAATCCTGTAAGCCTCGCCCGCGTTCAGTTCCAGCGTCGCGCCTGTTCCATCCGACAGGTTATCTCCGAAGATCTTTCCGTTTCTGGCGTCATAAATATCTATCTTCAGAGCCAGTTCCTTATCGGCGCTTCTTACATCGAAGCGGTAAGTCCCGCTGTTTTCAGGCACAAAGGAGTAACTGTTGTACTGCCCCTTAAACTCCATGCTGTCCCGGATCAGGTCGAAATCAGACACATCCGAGGCCTCTTTATTCTGTCCCAGGAGCATGACGTATTTGCCTTCCCCTTCCGCCGCCTCAACAGAGACGGTGTAAGTCTTGTCCTTTTCCAGGACACAGTTCACTTCACTGCCGTTCACCAGACCGGTCTGTCTTACAAGTTCCGTGCCCTCCGGTCCTTTGACCGCAATCTGGGCCTTGAGTGTGCCCTCCACCTTGGTGAGGAAGAAACTGCACGGTCCTCCCACCGCCTTCACAGCGTATTCCTGCTTCTTAACGGTTCCCTTGATCTCACCGGGGTACTCGGCGAAAACGACCTTTGCCGCCGTAAATTCGCTCGTCTCCAGATCCGGTCCGCTCTCGCCCTCTTCAATCTGCTCATACAGCGCGTCCAGCGCCTCGCAGGAATAGAGCCCGGAAGCTTCCTCAACAATCCCGTAAGCCTCGTCAAAATCTCCGGCGTCGACCAGAGCGACTGCCTTTCCGGTCACATAGGCCACAAAAGCGGCCCGCAGATCCTCTGCTTTCTGCGTGAGCTGCTCGTCTTCGGGCAATATCTCCAGTGCCTTGTCGATCCTGGCAAAAGCGCCCTCAAAATCACCGTCCGCAGCCATCTGCTCAGCCTCCCTGAAAGCGTTGCTGCGCACAAGTGTGTGATATTTTGACAGGCAGGCTTCCCTGCTCTTAGACAACGCCTCATTTTCAGGAAGAAGCGCGATCGCCGCATCGAGCTGCTCTAGCGCCGCAAGGTACTCCGACTCCGTCTCCGGGCTTTCAGCGGCCTTGATCAGCAGATCCACGCAGGCCTTCACGTTCTTCTGAGCGTCACCGTAGACCGTCGACGACTCCTCGATCTTGAGAAAAGCCCCGATCGCCGCGACATACTCCCGGTTCTCCATGAAGTTCACGCCTTCCTTGAAACTCTCGGAAGAAACCTCGTACAGCTGCACCTCTGCCAGCGCGCTTTCTGCCATCTTTGAGAGCTCATCCTTCTCAAAGCCTGTCAAAATATTGAGATACGTACATGTATCCTGATATCCGCACAGTTCATCCATATATCTGTCTCTGACAGTTTCCACAGCCTGCCGGGCTTTGGGGTCCGCTTTCTGTTCCCGGGCCTCATGCCCCAGGATCTCGCCGTTATAGATGGTCACAGCGTTCGCGTAGCGGGCGGCGTCGATGCTGTTCTCAAACCGTTTCACGGAAGTATCCCGCATAAACCAGACGCCCGCTGCAGCAGCCAGGATCATCATCACCAGCAGGATCGCCCTGACCGGCGATTTCTTCCTGCGCCGGAAATCGGGATCCTCGTCGCGCGCCTTTGATCCTCCCCGGGTTCCTTGATTTCCCCGCGCTCCTGCGGCTGCACTGTTCCCTCGCGCAGCGCTTCCCGCTGCATTATGATTTCTCTGCGCATTCCCGCCCGCTGCGCTCTGTGCTCCTGCGCCTGCTCTGCTGCCGGTCTTGCGGTACTTAAGAGGCCTGATCATCTCGATCTGGTCCTCCCCCGGAGCAGGGAGCGCATATCCTTCGATCCGGATCCGGATGTCCAGCCCCTCCTCATCCTCCAGGTAGATCTTCTTGTCCCAGAGCTGCCCGGACAGCACCTTCAGCGGATCCACTGTGAACATCCATCTGCCGTACTCGTCATAGCACTCCGCCGTGATGGCGACCGTCTCGCCGTTCTTGATCTCCCAGAACAGCTCTTCCGGCACGAAATACCGGAGCGTCTCCGGCTGCCTGGTGCACAGAATGCGAATGTTGTTGAGCAGATTCTGATCCGACTCACAGACATAAGTATGCGCAATATTCGGTTCGTCAAGTCTTGAGATCAGAAATTCCCGCTTCATTTATATCCTTTCAACTGCTTCTTACGTTGGCTTAGTGCGATCTGATCGCCTCCATTACCAGGC
>CAMKAA010000163.1 GCA_946410365.1 uncultured Lachnospiraceae bacterium
ACTCCGATCTTCCGGAGTTTGGCCGCATATCCTCTGCCGACTCTCCAGAAGTCCGTAATGGGTTTGTGCCCCCACAGTTTCTCCCTGTAGGATCTCTCATCCAGTTCAGCGATACGCACGCCGTCCTCGTCTGCCTCAATATGTTTGGCAACTATATCCATCGCTATTTTGGCAAGGTACAGATTGGGCCCGATGCCTGCCGTGGCTGTGATCCCGGTCACATTAAGCACATCCCTGATCATGGTCTGCACCAGTTCAGAAGCTGTCATTCCATAGGTGTCCAGATACTCCGTAACGTCGATAAATACCTCGTCGATGGAGTAGACATGAATGTCCTCCGGAGCAATATATTTCAGATAGATGTTGTAGATCTGCGCACTATAATTCATATAGTGCTTCATTCGCGGTTTCGCTGCGATGAAGTCCAGTTCCAGCTCCGGGCGGGCGGCCAGTTCCTCACTGTCGCAGGATTTCCCCTCAAAGTCACTGATCCCCAGTTTCCTGAGCTTTTGCAGGCGCTGCGCATTATAAAGGTTCACCTTTTCCGTGACCTCGAACAGCCGCGCCCGGCCGGGTATCCCGATGGCTTTGAGGGACGGAGACACTGCGAGACAGATCGTCTTCTCCGTCCTGCTGCGGTCCGCCACCACAAGATTGGCCGTCAGCGGATTCAGCCCGCGCTCGCCACATTCCACCGAGGCATAGAAAGATTTAAGATCAATGGCCGCGTAAGTCCTCTGTCTGTTCATCTCACTGCTTTTCATTATCATCTGGCTTAGGTTCCTCCAGATCTGTTCCGCCGCGCCCTGTGCGGACTGAAGGCGCTGCGCCGCGCATTTTGGGGTATTCCTCCTCTTCTATGGCGGAAAAGGCGAGAATCTGCTCGATCCTCTCCGCCTTGCCCTTGAGGTCAAAATAGTGCCGCATCACTCCGCCTTCATCCCACCATTTGGAGAAATTCTCCCCGGAAGAAGTGCTGTGACGCTGTTCCATTTCCAAAAGAATGTCGGTCATTTCGTCCCGCAGGCTTTCAAGTTCCGTTTTATATCTTTGTGCGTCAAATTGCGATATTGTTCTCATAATTTCAAAATCCGGAAATATCAGACTTCAGAGATTTCAAATAAAAGCGACGCGTAGTCCCCGCCCTTAAGGGTCAGGACATTTCTGCTGATCGGAATCCCGGCATACATAAGCGTGCTTCCATGCATACGGAACGCCCATATCCCGTCCGACTTCGCGTCATTTCCGTAGATCGCAAGGATCTGTGCGGGAGCTTTCAGGTCCGGGCTTACATCGCATCGAACCTCATAGAGCTTGTCGGGATCAAGTCCGCGAAGTCTCAGACGCTCCCAGGAGCCGTTTACTTTGTTCAGTCTCTGGTAGAAGCCCGCCAGAGCGCGGCTCTTATCGCCGGAGACCACCATCCACGCCGTCTCATTACCCTTGAAGGGATTTCTGAGTCTGTAAAAGTCACCATCCATCTGGATCAGCTCACGGTTGTCTTTCATGAAGCGGATCTGCCTGCGCACAAGATCAATTTCCTCCTGCGAGAGAAGGTTTAGATCCAGTTCATATCCGAATGTGCCAAAATATGCCACATTGGCTCGAGTCTGAAGAGGTGTAGTGCGAAGAAGCTGGTGGTTGGGCACTGCAGAGACATGCGATCCCATGCTCACGATCGGATACACATAGGAAGTGCCGTACTGGATCTTCTGCCGCTCGTACGCGTCGGAATCGTCGCTGCACCAGGTCTGGGGCGCCCAGAAAAGCATTCCCGCGTCAAACCTTGCGCCGCCGCTCGCGCAGCTCTCAAAAAGGATATCAGGGAACTCACCGGTCAGCTTCTCATAGAGTGAATATACCCCCAGAATATAGCGGTGCATCATCTCTCCCTGACGGACTGCAGGCCACGCGCCGTTATTACTGCGAGTCCACTGCGCCGTACTGAAGGGCCCTGTCATATAGCGGTTCATATCCCACTTGATATAAGAGATCCGGGACTTTCTGAGGATCTCGGAGATCATCTTATAGATATACTCCACGACATCCGGATTGGAATAATCAAGGACATACTGGTGGCGGGCGTGACAGTCAAAGCGCTCCGGCGCTCCGATGACCCATTCGGGATGGCTGCGGTAGAGATCGCTGTCCTTGTTCACCATCTCCAGCTCTACCCAGAGTCCGAATTTCATTCCCAGTGCTTCAATCTTGCGGGAGAGCCCGTCGATGCCAGAAGGGATCTTCTCCAGATTGCAGTACCAGTCTCCCAGTCCTCTGTGGTCGTCATTTCTTGTTCCGAACCATCCGTCGTCCAGGACAAAGAGCTCAATTCCGCACTCTTTTGCCTTAGAAGCGATATCTGCCAGTTTGTCTTCATTGAATGAAAAATAAGTTGCCTCCCAATTGTTGAGAAGGATCGGGCGGGGAAGATCTCTCCACTTCCCGCGCATCAGGCGGGTCCTGTACAGTCTGTGGAAGGTACGGCTCATACCTCCGAGCCCCTCACTGCTGTAGACCATGACAGCCTCCGGGGTCTGGAAAGTCTCTCCCTGCGCCAGCTCCCAGCAGAAGTTCTCGGGATTGATCCCCATCATCACCCTGGTCATGTCAAAAGTCGATACCTCTGCCTGCGCCAGGAAGTTGCCGCTGTAAAGGAGGCTGAATCCGTATACCTCCCCCTGCTCCTCCGTACAGCCCGGTCTCGCCAGAGCAAGGAACGGATTGTGCTCCGCGCTGCTGCAAGTGCCGCTCAGGCTATGAACAGCGCTGATGCCCATTTCAAGCTTTCTCTCCTTGACATAGCGCTCTCTCGCCCAGGCGCCGGCCAGATTGATCATCGTAAAGTCCATATCTGACCACTCCGCAGACATACTCATTGCACGCTCCAGTACGATCGGAGCGCTGCCGTGATGCTCGAACCTTGCGTTTCTTGCGAGCACCGCATAATCCGTGAAAATGGTATAGCTCAGGATCAGGTCCGTATCCATCACGCTGTCATGAAGCGTGATCTCAAGCGTCTGCGCTTCCCGGCCGCTCTCCGTGTAGACAGCGGGCAGCGGGAGCAGCGAAGGCTTTCCTTCCAGGATCCGATAGCCCTTATATCGGAACTCGGTGACCCTGCTTCCGTTTTCCTGCAGGATCGTCATAGCGGGGCTTCTGTAATCACCGGT
>CAMKAA010000164.1 GCA_946410365.1 uncultured Lachnospiraceae bacterium
TCGGGGTTGACACTGTAGGAGCCATCCGTCATGGGGACAACATTGCGCACTGCGCGGTCGTCCTCATCCCAGATCTCACCCACAAGTTCTTCCAGAATATCCTCATCCGTTACAATGCCGAGGGTCCCCCCGTAGTTGTCTGTGACGACGGCGAGGTTGATCTTGTTTCTCGACATGATAGTAAGAAGATCATCGATCTTGGTCGACTGATGGACAAAGAAGGGCTCATAGAGAAGCGGTCTGATATCAAGGGCCTTTCCTATGCGGATATAGTAACGGATATATCTGCGGATGTGCAGAATACCGATGATATTGTCGATGCTGCCTTCATATACAGGAAGGCGGCTGTGGTTCTGCTCCTTGATAAACTGCAGGATCTCCTCCTGGGGCATATTGATGTCAATGGCCGCGATATCCATGCGGGGTGTCAGAATACTCTCCACAGTCACGTCGCCGAACTGGAGCGCCGAGGAGATCAGTTCGCTCTGTTCCTCGTTGATCGTCCCTTCCTCGGCCATATCCTCGATGATGTCGTAGATATCATTTTCTGTGACGGACGTCTCGTCGTCGCCTTTTGAGGCTTTCGCCGCTGCATTGCCGATCATTGTCAGCAGCGCGGCGAAAGGTTTGAGGATCGTCATGATCGCGCGCAGTGTGCCCGCCGTCGCGAGGCTGATGGGCTCACTATATTTTCTCGCAACACTCTTAGGCAGCATCTCTCCGAAGAAAAATACTACCAGCGTGGTTATCAATGTGGAAATGGATACTGCGGAAACGCCCCACCGCTTGGTGACATACACTGTCACAATGGAGGCTGTCGCGATGTGAACAATATTGGTACAGATCAGGAGAGTTGTGATCGCCCGGTCAAAGTGATCCGTCACATACAGAGCCGTCTCCGCGCGTTTATCCCCTCTCTCAGCGTCTGTCTTGAGGCGCACCCGGGAAACCGACGCAAAAGCGGTCTCCGCTATTGCGAAAAACATTGCGGCGAATAGCAACAAGATTACGATCAGCCATGTTGATTGACTGCCATCGTCCATAAGACCTAATCACACTCCTTCTAAAATCAGGAAACGAAAAACATATGATTTCATGTTCAAGAGCGTATCATAAAAGCACATATTGCGCAAGGGCAGGCACTTTCATGCTCCCCGCAAATCATATATAATAGAAGTCACAGACTGAATTCTAACCTGCTTTATGAACAGGAGGAAAACATGAGCGATTTACATAGCGGACTCGGCAATACCGGAACGGATTACGGAGCAAGCGACCCGCGTCCCAAGAGGAGCGTGGAATTCTCTCAGGTTGAGAACGTATATACGATACGATATGAGAATATCAACCCCACGGGCAGACTGTTCGGCGGACAGCTTGTCTCCTGGATCGACGAAGTGGCAGGCGCCTGTGCGAGCCGCCATACAGGACTCGCGGTGACCACCGCTTCTATCGATAACCTCACCTTCAAGCGCGGCGCGTATCTTGCCGACCGCCTTGTTCTGGTCGGCCGCATCACCTATGTCGGTCACTCTTCCTGCGAGATCAGGGTCGACTCTTTCATTGAAGACAAAGAGGGATTCCGTCATATCATCAACCGCGCTTTTCTCACCTATGTGGCCATCGATGAGAAGGGACATCCTCTGCCGATCCCCTATGGCCTGGAGGTCAACACTGTGGCTGAAAAGGCTCGCTGGGACGGCGCTCTTCTTCGCCGCAACAACCGTAAATCGAGAAAGGACATCGGATTCTGATCCGCCCGGACGACAAAAAGGCTGTGAAGAAATGAGTCTGACAAAGGACTCACTTCTCCACAGCCGTTTTCTTTGGAAAACAGTCTTTCGCCGGTCACAGTAAAGTAGGTCTGCGGCTCCTTCGGGAGGTCAGAAAACCAAAAGGACTCCGTTTTTCATTCAGGAGTTTCGCCGATACAGAGGCATTTCCTGTTCCTGCGACAGGGGAGACACTGAAAGCGACTTCTCTGTTAATGATCTCCAGCATTTCTCCGGCGTCCTGCGGACGTTTCGAGGGATCAAGCTCGAGACCGCGCATCAGCAGATCGTTCACAAAGGAGGGAAGATCACTGACGTGGATTACAGGCGGAACGAGGGGTTCACCCCGAAGGCGCTCCACGCATTGTCTGGGCGGTTCCCCGCAGACAGCGTCGTAGATCGTGGCGCTCAGGCAGTAGAGGTCTGTGGCGGGAGTCAGCGTGCGTCCGCTGATCTGCTGCTCGGGAGCCGCGTAGCGTATATTGACCGCCTGCCGGACAACGTGATCTTCCATACTGCCGCTAAGATCCGCAGCGTTGCCCCAGTCAATGAGGTATACGCCGCCATCCCTGCACAGAAAACTGTTGATAGGGCTGATGTCGCAATGAATATAGCCGCGGCTGTGGATCGACTGCAGGATTTCCAGCGTCCCCTTCATGATATAAAGCGCAAGAGTAAAGGGCATACGTCCGCGGAAGCGGTCCATATATTCTTTACAGGTCATGCCTTCAAGATATTCCTTGACGAGGTAGAAGGTATTATTTTCCTGAAATGTGTCGAGGCAGCCGGGAACACCGGGGACGCCGCTGAACAGATCCAGCATCTGTGCCTCTCTGCGCACCTGCATCAGGCCCCTGGACAGCTTTTCCTCGCCGGAAAGATCGGAGGGATCGGGTACCGGCTGCGGCTCAGACCGGCTGGCGATATCGTAAGCATTGACACGCAGGACTGTAGCGAGTCCGTCCATATGCTCGGCAGTAAACTCTTTGATAGATACTTCGGTCCCTGTGGTCTCATCCACTGCAAGGTAGATCGTGCTGAAGCCTCCGGTGCCCAGTACACTTTTGATCCGGTAACGGTTCCGGAGAAGAACTGTATTCTGACTCATAGTAGTCCTCCTGAATGCAATTACAAAATACTTCATATTCATTATACCATCATTTGGAGAAGTGTGCGGAAACTCCCCGGCGGGCACGGAATCAAGGATTTCGCTCTTTTTCTCGGGACGGACCTGTGCTACTATAGTAAGATGGACTTTGTAACAATGCAGCAGAAAGGGATTATAATGAGAATTGCAGTAACCTATGATAACGGAAATATCTTTCAGCATTTCGGAAGAACAGAGAACTTTAAGGTTTATGAGATAGAGGATGGAAAAGTCGTGTCAAGCGA
>CAMKAA010000165.1 GCA_946410365.1 uncultured Lachnospiraceae bacterium
ATATTACATCTGTATCTCCACATCCGCCACTCTCATCGTAGACTTCCTGTGGGAAACGAGCAGCACAGTCTTGCCCTTCGCCTCATCCTTAAGCGCTTTGAGAATGACCGCTTCATTGAGACTGTCAAGGTTGCTGGTCGGTTCATCCAGCAGCATGAAGGGAGCGTCGTGCAGAAATGCCCTGGCAAGGCCGATCCTCTGACGCTCGCCGCCGGACAGGGTATCGCCGAGCTCGCCGACGTCTGTGTCATACCCGCCGGGCAGCGTCATGATCCAGTCGTGCAGTGAAGCTTTGCGGCAGGCCTCTTCTATTTCCTCCTTGGTCGCATCGAGTTTAGCGATCCGGATATTGCCTGCAATGGTGTCCTTGAACATTTGCGTGTCCTGGGTCATGTAGCTCTCCATGTCCCGAAGATTGGCTGTGTTGATCTCGCCCAGGTCTATATCCCTGTAAGCGGCTGCTGCTGAATCCTTGGGAATGTCCACAATGCCGATCCTGCCCTTGTTGACCGCCCAGAAACGCATGAGGAGCTTGAGCAGCGTCGACTTGCCGCAGCCGCTCTCGCCCACGATCCCGATGATCTGGTTTTCATGGATACTCAGGGAGAAATTCCTCAGCACCGGGGTACTGCCATACCCGAAAGTGACTTTGCGGCACTCCGCGCCATGAAACTCGACTTCCGGCTTTCCTGTGATCTCTTCTGTCTCGGGCTCTTCGTCAAGGATCGCAAGGACACGGGCGCCGGAGGCAACTGTGTTTTGCAAAGTCGTCCCGAGGCCCGCCAGCGCAGATACCGGGCCAAAAGAGGAAAGGAGCGCCATTACCGGGATCAGGAAGCCGTCAAATCCGACTTTTCCGGATGTGTACAGCCATCCCGCCGTAACTGCCATCAGCACGTCAAAAATCAGTATGAAAGTATTGGCAATTGCCAGGTTAAGACCTGTTAGCCGGTTCAGCGAACCCTGGTGCCACAAAAGAGTTTTGGACTGTTTGTGCATGGCCGCCATGCGGCTGCGGCTGCAGTCATACTGAATCGTCTCATCAAGTCCGCGAATGTTCTCCAAAACGCAGGAAGCAAGGTCTGCGGAGTGCTTCCGCACCTTTTCTCCCATATTGCCGCTGATCCCGGATATGATGAGGGGAACCGCGATGCCGACACACATATAGGCTGCCAGTGCCAGAAGCCCCAGGCCGGCATGGAATGTGCCAATGTATACGCACATGATCGTCGAGGTCACTAGTGCGATACATATCGGCGAGATAGTATGCGCGTAGAAGACCTCCAGAAGTTCCACATCGGAAGTGATCAGTGCGACAAGATCTCCCTTGTCCTTTCCCTCGAGTTTGGCCGGGCAGAGTCTTCTAAGTGCGCCGAAAACTTTGTCACGTACTATCGCGAGCAAGGTAAAGGCAATGTAATGATTGAGCCTCTGCTCGGCAAAGCGGAGGACTGCTCTCAACAGAGCCAGAAGGGGCAGCAAAATCCAGATTGTCCTGATCGGAATCGGGATGTCCAGGCCAAGCCCGCTCAGAATCGCGTATCCTCCCAGGATCGGAATGAACTGAACAGCAAGGAAAGCCAATGTCCCGGCCACTACTGCCAGGATCATGTAGCTGGTCAGGGGTTTAACCAATCCGAGCATTCTGAAGAGGGTTACTATTTTAGAGGGGTTTCGTTTTTTCGGCTTCTTACTCATCCTGATCCCCCTCCTTTCCGATCCGGCCGGTACTGCCAATCGATCCGGTACTGCCAACACGCCTGGTGTCTCCAAGCGAATCCGTGCTGCCGACACGGCCGGTATTTCCGATCGATCCCGTGCTTCCGACGCGGCCGGTATTTCCGATCGATCCTGTTCTACCGACACGGCCGGTACTTCCGATCCGGGCGGTGCTTCCGAGATCTCCGGTCGCGGCGATCTTCTCGATCTCGCCGGTCAGCCACTCCTCGCCGGAATCTTCATCTCTTCCGAGGCGCTCAAGCTTCTGCTGCGTTCTCCACAGGACGGAATATGTGCCGCCCCACTTCATCAGTTCTCTGTGCGTGCCGCTTTCCGCTATTTTGCCCTTGTCCATCACGAAGATGCGGTCCGCGTCTCTGGTGTTCACAAGGCGGTGCGAGATCAGGATTATGGTCTTAGTCCCCTTCATCTGCCTGATGCGGCTGAGGATGATCTCTTCGCTCTCCACGTCGATGTTGCTGGTCGCCTCGTCGAAAATATAGACAGGGCTGTCATGCAGCAGCGCCCTGGCAAGGGCCAGTCTCTGTCTCTGGCCGCCGGAAAGGTTCTGCGCATTTTCTGTCAGCTGCGTGTCCAGTCCGTCCGCGCTCCTTAAAAATTCGTCCATTCTGCACTCCGCGAGGACTTTCCACAGTTTCTCGTCGTCTGCCTCGGGATCTCCCATCAGAAGATTGTCCCTGACGGTTCCCTTGAACAGATAAGAACTGCTGCCGATATAGGTGATCCCTCTCATGCGGCTCTCCTCCGAGCACTCGGAAAGATGATCGGGGCCGATCATGATCGTGCCGCTCTCCACGGTATTACGTCCGGTAAGAAGAGATGCAATGGTCGATTTGCCGCTGCCGCTCTCTCCCACGATGCCTGTGAAGCTGTTTCTGGGGATCTGCATGTTGATCCTGTGCAGGACTTCCCGCTCTCCGTCATAAGAGAAACTTACGCTTTTAAACAGGAAATTTCCGCCGTTCTGCGGAAACTCCGCGCTCTTAACTTCCGGCTCTTCGAGTTCCAGAAACTTGAAGATCCTGTCGCTGGCCGCCATTCCGTTCATCGCCACGTGGAAGTAGCTTCCGAGCCTTCTCATGGGCAGGAAGAAATCCGCTGACAGAAGGATCATAAACAGACAGGGTGCCAGTTCGAGTGTCCCCGCCACAAAGGAGCGGGTCGCGAGCACAATGCCGAAAGCCGCGCCTCCGTAAGCTAGAAGATCCATGATAATAATGGAATTGAGCTGCATCGTCAGGACTTTCATAGTCACGACGCGGAAATGCTCTGACTCCTTATTCATCTGCTCGTGCTTATAGTCGTCCGCCTGATAGATCTTGAGGGTGGTCATGCCCTGCAGGTTCTCAAGAAAAGTGCTGCCGAGCTTCGTGTACTGGTCCCAATATTTTGCCAGGATCTTCTTGGCGATCTTCTGTACCATC
>CAMKAA010000166.1 GCA_946410365.1 uncultured Lachnospiraceae bacterium
CCGATCACTTCGCTTCCGAGAGAAGCATCCGTGTGAATGTTCAGATATACATTGGGTGCAGCGACAGCAAGCTCGATCTTCTCGTCCTGCTTAAGACTGCTCTTTTCGGTGGCAGCGTCAATGACGGCCTTCTTCTCGCCGTTGTCTTTTTTGACCCTTATCTTCTGCCCCGGACCCACAATTGATAAAACCGCATCTGCGACCAATTCAGCCTGTGCATTTTCCGGTGTGATAACATTGCCCGTGATCGGGTTCAGATCCGCTGCGGCGTCAAGCCTTGCGGAATATCCCATCGCTTTGACCGGTGCACCCATTACGGCTGCCGCCATAGAGAATGTGACCAGTCCTGTCAGTACCTTAGATCTAGTAAAAAACATGCTTCCTCCTGATTTTATTACCAGTTTTTTGCCGGGCGGCAGCTCGGCATTAGTCTGTATCAGGCTGTAAAAACCTCGTAACTAAACTGTTTATCAGCCGTCGGTACTATAGCAGATGGTTTTTTTACTGTCAAGAAATCTACAGTTTCTTAACGTTATTTAGTTTTTTTTTAGAAAGTTTCGGCCATTCCTGTTACAAAGTCAGAAGTTTATTGATTTATATCAAAATATTTGCGAAATATTTATTTAATAATATAGATAACAAACATAATCACTTTTTCTATCTTTTGACACATCAGAAATACACGTGAAACAATTAACAAAATTGATCATTTGAAGCGGCATTTTACGACTGTCTCAGGATGCTCTGCACTCCCGTGAAGGCGATCTGGCTCACCTTATCGCCCAGTTCTTCCATGCTGCACGGGATCTCATCCCTGAGCCATCTCTGGTACACGTACATAGCTCCTGCGACAAAAAAGCTCACCTGGATCTTCAGGTCGCTCTCGGGAAGTCTTGAATGTCTGGCATAGATCTCTGAAAGAATATCCACCGTCACGTTCTGTACCTCGTTCCAAAAGAATCCCAGACTGGGATTTCCGGCGACCATCCTGCAAAACTCAAGGTGCTCAGCCAGCATCGAATTTACTTCCTTCGCGAATATCTTTCTGTCAAAAGACAGCGAGAAAAAACTCCTGATCGTCAGACGGGTCAGAAGCTCCCTCGTCTTCTCTTCCGCATATTCCCTGATGATATCCTCCGTCGAATCATAATGCAGATAGAAAGTCTTTCTGTCGATGTCCGCTTCTCTTGCAATATCCGAGATCGTGATCTTTTCCGTCCCTTTTTGTCTGAGGAGGTTCAGATACGCGTTCTGTATAGATTTTCTGGTCTTTGTAATTCTTCTGTCTTTCATTTTTTCCCCACTTTATACAAAAATGTGTATTATTCCCTATTACATACCAAACTGGCAATTGCCAAAATATTCAATAAATATCATAATACCCCATGTGTGGATAATTCAATACCTGCGCATTATCCCATTTATTATGCTAAAATAGAAACGATGCGATTTGTCATTTTACAGCAGCAGTTTTGTCACCACTGCGAAACGCTATCAATAATAAGGAGGAGCCTATGAGCAATTACGAACTGGATCACAAACTGGAACATGTCTATTCTCTGGCCGCTTACGCGGAAGTGGAAAAAAAGCCCGTAAATTCCAAGAATTACAAGAGAATCCTTGAAAAGCAGAATAAGGGTGTCCACGAGCTGATGAAAGCAGCTTATGAGATTCCTTTCTACCGCGCACGCTTTGAGCAGAGCGGAACGACCCCGGACGACTATCACTGCGCCGAGGATCTGTACAAATTCCCGCTTCTGACAAAGGATCAGCTCCGCGACTGGATGGACGAAGAAGCAGCTAAGGATCCCGAGAAGTACAAATACTGGCATGTTTCTCCTACCTCCGGTTCCACAGGAAGACCTCTGCGCGTTCTGATCTCCCCCAAGGAGTACGCATATGTCACAGCGAACTGGCTGCGCACCATGGGATACGGCGGATTCAATCCTTTCACCGGAAAGACCATGTGCCGCCCCAATTCCCTGCACGGACCGGTCAAGGAATATGACTCTCCCGTCCAGAAGCTCGGCATCCTTCGCCGCAAATATATGTCCGACACGATCAAGCAGCGTGTCGACACCCAGACCCTCGTGGATGAGATCAACGCATACAAGCCCGATTATCTCTACAACCACAAGAACCTGCTGATGCGTATCGCCAAATATGTCAAGGAAAATGACCTTTACATCCACCAGCCCAGTTTCTACACTCCTTTCGGCGAAATGCTCGATGATCCGTCCAGAGCGCTTCTGATGGATGTCTTCGGTCCCGGCCTCATCGATGCATACGGAATGGGCGAGACCGGCTCCTGTGTCATCAGGATCCCCGGAAAGAAATACTATCAGGTCAACAGCGACCTCTTTGTCGTAAACGTCTATAACCAGGATCTGACAGGTCCCGCCTTGAAGGGCATGATGGTCATCACTCCTCTGTACAAGACCGAGCTCCCTCTGATCAACTACACTTCCTTTGATCAGGCAGACAGCTACATGAAGAAGGGTCTTCGCTTTGTCAGAGGCGTCCAGGGACGCATGAATGACGTTATTCACCACAGAGACGGAAGCGTCACCGAGTGGGGCAACATCTCAGGCGTAGTCAACTACATCCCTGAGATCATCTCCTACAGAATGGTGCAGGAGACCTACGAAGACCTGACTCTGATGATGGTAAGAAATCCTGAAACTCCCGTAGAGAAGCAGGAAGAGATCGAGAAGGTCCTCGATGAGAAGCTCATGGCTATGTTCAAGGATCCCTCCATCAAGATCACATATCAGTGGCTCGATGAGATCCCTGTAGATCCCAACGGAAAGCTGAGAGTTATCATCAGCAAGGTCAAGACCGGAGCCATCGGTGAGCCCGAGCACGCCGGCGAGGACGTAGGAAGCGCCGATATCAAACCCGACGCAGGCGCTGAGGAATGATCAGTTAATATGTTTATTCGGAAACTGCCGCTGATGCGGCAGTTTCTTTGTTATGTGCGCAGATTTACAACGCTTCCAATTTGGTGTATATTCCTATTTATGAATACGAAAACACAGGAATTAACTTTTGGAGCCATGATCGTTGCTGTCTTCGGCGTTCTGCTTCTGGTCAACCGACAGACCGGCGGAATGTTCGAGGGTTTCTTTATGTTCATTTTTCCCATCCCT
>CAMKAA010000167.1 GCA_946410365.1 uncultured Lachnospiraceae bacterium
CCGGAAGAAAAGGAGTACAAAATGGCTAAACTCGACGGCAAAAAACTTCTGGCATGCTGCGCTAACGGTGCGGGTTCTTCCCTTATGATGGAGAACGCGATCAAGAAGGTCATGAAGAGAAACGGCATCAAGCCCGCAGAGCTTCGTCACTGCCCTGTTTCTGAAGGCAAGACCGCTGCAAGAAACTATGATGTAGTGTTCTGCGCTCGTACATTTGTCAAGACTTTCGACGGCATTGAGAAGAATGGCACTGTCCTGATCCCCCTCAAGAACGTTATGTCCGACAAGGAGATCGAGGCAGCTCTGAAGGAAGCAGATCTGCTGGATTAAGATCCGGAATCTGACGAGTAGTCAGCGGGCCCCCGGGATTTCCGGGGGGCCGATATAAAAGAGAGAATTCTGTGTGTCATAAGCCGGTGGCCCACGGAGAATGGTGAAGCTTATGAAAAATAATCGCAAAGTCGTAGAGGACAGACAGCAGAGGATTTTGAGTCTGGTTCGGGAAAAGGAAGAGATCAGAAACGAAGAACTGGCGGATGCGCTCGGCGTATCTCTGATGACAGTTCGCAGGGATCTGGGCCTGCTCGAACAGCACAGGCTGCTGCGGCGAACACATGGCGGCGCTATTTCGATGGAAAGAGCACACACGACAAGGCATATTTCGGAAGAAGCGGCATACTGCAGGGAGCGGATCTCCGCATATGCGGCAAGATTCCTGGCAGACGGCGACAGCATCTTTATCAACGGAAGCCGCCTTGCACTGAACATGCTGGAACACGCAGAAGGCAAGAATGTAAAGGTATATACGAATAACGGATGGGCGATCGGAAAGCGCTACCCCAAGGGAGTGTCCATCAATTTCACCGGCGGTGAGATGCAGGGGCACATCATGGTAGGGGAAGACGTCGTAAGAAATCTTCTTATGATGCACGCGGACAAATCCTTCCTGGGATGCGCCGCGGTATATGAGAACGGAGAATTCCGATACGACATCTGGACAGAGATCAGCATAAACGAGATCATGGTCAGCCGGACAACAGGTCCTCTGTATCTTCTGGCTGAGCATACCAAGCTCCAGCGGCAGTCCCTCACAGGACGGAGCGGGAGCGGCGTCACCTATGACCGTCCCACGACGCTGATCACAGACAGCATGGCAGACCCGGAAATAGTGGATCAGCTCCGAAAGAACGGAATAGAAGTCATACTGGTCGAAGTCTGAATGTATAAACCGAAGCGGGACTGCGGCTTCCGCTGCACCCCGGAACGCAGTCCTTTGCTTCAATACATCTCTCTCTTTCATAAAAAAACACAAAACGGTCACCCTGCTTTCTCCGGCCGGCAGGTGAGCGGCAAACAGTCAAAACAGTGAGCCGGTAATTCATGTCAATTTAGCTACAGTAACGCTCGAGAACAGAAAACACAGTTTTTTGGTCAGATTTTATCCTAAAGGTTTGACCCTTAGTTAAAGTCTGCCCAAAATCGGGTTTTCGAGCGGCAGCAGGAGAGGAATTCGATGGATCTTTCCAAATTATTACTCTATATTCCGGGCATCTTGATCTTTCTGGTGGGCTCGGGGCAGCAGCGGCGCAGACCGGGACTGCTGGGCGGCAAAGGTACCGTGCGTGCGGCGGTCGTCCGCTGTGACCATGTGGTCAAAAAAGACAACAAGGACCGGGATATCTATAACTACTACAACGTTCTGGTCGAGTACGTAAGTCCGGTGACCGGAAAGCGTGAGCGCGTTACGGCTAAATCCCCGACAGAGTACTTTACCGCGCAGGAAGTCATGCTGCAGAACGCGGACAGGAGCGGAGAGCTCAGGATCATAGGCGGCGAAGAGGAGACTCTGTTTCCTCCGATCGCGCAGATGATCGGCGGCGCGCTTTTGATCCTTCTGGCCTACTGGCAGAACCAGAACGACCAGGAGAAGGCGATGGCCTGCCTGTGCGCGGTCCTGGTCGGCGCGGGAGTCCTGCTGATCGCTCGCTATTTTGCCATGAAAAAGAGGAATCTTAAGGAGCTGGACGCGGAGATCGTGGAGGTCTATTCGCGGCAGCTCTCCAGGGATACCAAGTTACTTATGAGTTCAAAATATACTTACTATCCGGTTGTGCGATACAAGCTGGACGGAAAGGACAATCTCAGGCGGTGCAGCATCAATTCTTCCAGCGACAAGTCGTTCAAAGTGGGCGATCATATGACCCTCTACTACGACGAGGAGAGGAAAACAGTGACAGAGAGCCATGCAAGGCCCGGAATGCTTGCAGCCGGCATCATAGTGCTGGCACTTGGCATTGCGGCTTCTGCGGCGCTCATTTCGACACTGCTGCACTGACCGATAAAAGAATATCTATCCGTCCCGCCGGGTAAGCACAGGAAAGGAGCTTACTATGGAGTATTCACTGGGGCTTTATGAGAAAGCTATACCGGTGGGATTTAGTTTTCCCAAGATGTTTGACATCACACGCGAGGGTGGATTCGACAGGCTTGAGATCAGTATAGACGAGACAGACTGGCGCCTCGCGCGTCTTGACTGGTCGCCGGAGAAACAGCGCGAGCTGGCAGTTCTGGCGAGAGCGGCCGGTACACCGATCAGAACTATGTGCCTGAGCGGACACCGCAAATACCCTCTGGGCTCCCATGATCCGGAGATCCGTAAAAGATCCATGGAGATCATGCGGAAGGCGATCGAGTTCAGTGTGAACGCAGGCATTTCCCTGATCCAGCTGGCAGGATACGACGTGTACTACGAACAGGGAGATGAAGACACCGTAAAGTGGTTCGTCGACGGACTGAAGGAATCCGCGGATTATGCGGCTCGCTGGGGCGTGGCAATGGGCTTTGAGACGATGGAAACTCCTTTTATGGATACTGTCGAGAAATCCATGGTCTATGTCAGCAAAGTGAATAACCCCTGGCTCGGCGTCTATCCCGACATCGGCAACCTCAAGAACGCAGCTGTGATCTACGGAACAGACGTGGTCGAAGACATGTACAAAGGCGCGGGACACCTCTTCGCGGTCCATCTCAAGGAGACCAAGCCCGGTCACTATCGCGACATGGACTTCGGAACAGACGGACACACCGAGTATGTCCGCTGCATCAAAGCGGCTCTGGACATGGG
>CAMKAA010000168.1 GCA_946410365.1 uncultured Lachnospiraceae bacterium
CGAACACGGGAAGCACCTACGCCTACATACAATTCAATAAAGTCAGAACCCGTCAGAGAGAAGAAAGGTACATGCGCCTCTCCCGCAACAGCCTTGGCGAGCAGGGTCTTACCTGTGCCGGGAGGCCCCACCAGCAGGGCTCCCTTGGGGAGTTTGGCGCCGATCTTGACATATTTGCCCGGATTATGCAGAAAATCCACAACCTCCTGCAGGGACTCCTTGGCCTCATCCTCTCCGGCAACATCCGCGAATGTGACGCCGGTATCCTTCTGCACATACTCCTTGGCCGTGCTCTTGCCTACACTTCCCATAAGCCCGCCGCTGCCGGCCCTTCGGAAAATGAAGCCCATGATCACCCACAAGAAAGCAATTGGCAGCACATAAGAAAGCAGGAATGAGATGATCATTCCCGAACTGTCCGGTATGTATCCGTTGACCGTGACTCCCGCTTCCAAAAGCCTCTGCGTCAGCGCCGTATTCTCCTCAGTGATGGCTGTGTATCGGATCGCATCGGTATCCTTAAGTTTGATCTCCAGGCGGTCCGAACGGACATTGACCTCCTCTACCTTGTTGTCATTTACAAGCTGTACGAATTCATTGTAGCTGATCCTGGTCGCGCCCTCGGATCCCATGTTCATCACATAACTGATCACCACCAGGGCGATCACCGTTGCCAGAAGCATGATCATCAGATTCTGGCGGTTCGGTCCCTTTCCGCTGCTGCCGCGGTTGTCATCCCCGTCGCCGTTACCGTCCCGGTTTCCTCTGTTGTCCGGGCGGCGCTTGTCATCATAGCGTTCGAGATTGTCTCTCTCCTTCTTATTATCAAAAAGCTCTCTTAACATTCTCTGATCACTCTTTCTTTCTATACAAATACTCTGCGCAGGAGCATTTCTGCCCCCGTCTGCAAAAATGCGCTATGATTCATATTAAATGATGTAGGAATTTTACGCAAGTCTCTGCAAAAAAAGACAGCACAGCCCGCCGGGGGCCATGCCGTCTGTCCTGCTCACTGTTTAGTTAAATTCTGCCCGGCAGAATGATCACTCGATCGGAGGCAGCACATTCTTGAGTCCTTCCATGAAGGTGCTCTCATAGTACTCTGCCTTTCCTGTGTCCATAAAGGATGTCATCTGGGGATCGATCGGGATCCTGGCGATGACCGGAATGTTCTCTCTGGCTGCGATCTCCTCCACGTGGCTGTCGCCGAAAATGCGGATCTCCTCGCCGCAGTGAGGGCACTTCACATAGCTCATGTTCTCAACGATGCCCAGTACAGGCACTCTCATGAGTTTGGCCATGCCCAGTGCCTTCTTGACGATCATGCTGACCAGATCCTGAGGAGTGGTGACAACGATAATTCCGTCGACCGGCAGGGACTGGAATACTGTGAGCGGCACATCGCCGGTTCCCGGAGGCATATCGATGAACATATAGTCCACATAACCCCATGCGACATCGGTCCAGAACTGCTTGAGGGCGCCTGTGATGACAGGGCTTCTCCAGATGACCGGAGCGTCTTCCTGCTTGGTCAGAAGGTTCATGGACATAACCTTGATCCCCGTGACAGTGGTTGCGGGATAGAGACATTCCTCTGTTGCGACCAGATCCGCATATCCCACTCCGAACATCTTCGGAACGCTGGGGCCTGTGATATCAGCATCAAGGATCGCTGTCTGGTAGCCGTTTCTTCTGGCCCAGAGCGCGCTCATCGCTGTGACGGAAGACTTTCCTACGCCTCCCTTGCCGCTGACGACGGCGATCACCTTATTCACATGGCTTCCCTTATTGGCCTCAATATGAAAATCCGCCGGCGTAGGCGGCTTAGGTGCGCCGCTGTTGTTCTGTGCACTCATGTTTGTATTCCTCCATTCTTGTCAAAATATAGTGTTCTGCGCTCAAAACCTGTTATAGTATTTAAAGGGGCAGGACCTGCCCCGGATAATAGGTTCGTCCTGCGCGCGGCTTTTTGCCCCGCACGTCTAATAATAATAGAAACTTCTCTGTTTGAAAAGTATCTGTCAGATTCTGTTCTCGAAAGGAAACATATAATATGGAAGATCTTAATATCGCCCTTCTGATCGACTCGGACAATGTAAGTCCGCGCTATATCTCGGGTATACTCAGCGAATTGTCCAAATATGGCAAGATCACGATCCGCCGCATGTACGGCGACTGGTCTCAGGACCGGCTTCACTCCTGGATGAGATGCTCTTCCCGCTTCTCTCTTACCCCTGTCATGCAGCCCAACAACACCCCCGGCAAGAATGCCTCCGATATCGGCCTGATCATCGATGCGATGGACATCCTCTACACGGGTGATGTACAGGGTTTCTGCCTCGTATCCAGCGACGGCGATTTCAACAAACTGGCCACGAGACTCCGCGAAGCCGGAAAGTTTGTCATAGGAATGGGCGAGAAGAAGACGCCTGAGTCTTTCCGTGCGTCCTGCGAGCGCTTTATTTTCCTCGATGTCATCGATGCGGGCGACTCCACAAGCCAGAGCGCCGGCTCTGATCCGTATGGTTCCTCCTATTCCCAGGTTTATTCCGCCGAAGCCTCCTCCGGCAGTTCTGCCGAAGGTTCCGGGCGCGGCGCATCGGCGCAGACCGCTTCAAGAAGAAGGCGCGCCGCGGTCTCAGAGCCGGCGGCTGCCTACAAATCCTCCCCGGCACCCGTGAAAACTCAGGAAGAGCCTGACGTCGATCAGGATTTTGACAGCGATTCCGAGGCTTCCTTCACCGACAAAGCCACCATCGAGGCGGCCATTGTCAGCATTATCACGGACAATAACGCAGAGGGCAAGGAGACGGGCCTTGGCGAGATCGGTTCCCGCCTGGTCAAGATCTTCCCCGATTTTGACGTCCGCAATTATCACTACAGTAAGCTCTCCGAATACCTCAAGGATTTCCCGTCTCTTAAGGTGGAGAACCGCGACAACGCGGTCTGGGTCTCCCTCAACAGTTCCCCCGACAGCGAGATCGAACAGCAGATCCTTCGCATCTTCAAAAAGCACGATACAGATGACATGTATCTCGCGACTCTCAAGAAAGAACTGCTCGAACTCAATCCCAACCTGGAGGCCAGTATCCGGCGAAGCGG
>CAMKAA010000169.1 GCA_946410365.1 uncultured Lachnospiraceae bacterium
GGACAGCCATGGGAGGCGGAAACAGCAGCAGTTTCTCGGAGGACAGTTACCTTACAGGAAGCATGGCAGCTGCAATATGCCGTGGGCTGAGCGGAAAGGGCGTCATACCTGTCCTTGGCAGAATGGTCCTTGCGGATCAGGAGACCAACTATACCGGAGTAGTGGTGATGGCGGGAGAACAGGCGCTCAGAGAACTGTATCTGAGGCCCTTTGAGATCGCGCTGCGGGACGGAGGATCCGGAATGAAGGCCGTTATGGCCGGCATGAACCGGGTGGGGCCCAGATGGTGCGGCGGACACAGCGGTCTTTTGACCAGGGTCCTGCGGGATGAGTGGGGATTTACCGGGATCGTGATGACAGACCGGATCACCGGCGGAACGGACGAATACGCGGATATCCTGGAAGGACTCGAGGCAGGAACCGATCTGTGGCAGAACACTTCCAGCAACAACTATAAGCTGCGTGGAGGACAATTGACGTACGGTGTGAGAGCCCGCTTCAGGACAGCCGCAGGCAGGATCCTTCAGACCGTTTCCAGAAGCAATGCGATGAACGGGATCGGAACCAAAACGACGCTGGAATACAAGTCTCCCATGTGGAAGACGATTCGCACCGTTCTGGCCGGAATCATAATAGTGATCAGCGCGGCGCTTCTGTGGTTCGCTTTTGCCCAGAGCAGAAAAGCAGTCAATCTGAGGGCGAAGATGGATCAGGAGAAGAGAGAGAACAGCAGAAACAGAAGAAGATGATATAAAAAGAGGTGCTGTGAAGGGCAGCGGAATCAGCCGCGTACCTTCACAACACCTTTTTTTGTGCATGCAGGAGATTCTGTTAAGGTTATTGCATATTGTCGGGATTAGCGAGTCTTCCGCGGAAAGGCAGCAGTGCCTGCAGAAGGAGCTGGCCCAGACCCATGCAGGAGATCAGTTCGCCGAGGCCTACAGTCAGCATGAACAGCGGTATGCCGCCGGGGATGTGATAGGCGTAGGTCAGGACAAAGGGGATGATCAGCGCATTGGAGACAATGGGAGGAACAGCGCACAGGAAACGGTTCTTACGAAGCGCGTAGGTGCCCAGTGCTCCGAGCAGTGTCGCGAGAGTGCCGAAAATAACATCGGGCAGCGCACAGCCGGTCAGAATATTGCTGAGAAGACAGCCGAGTGTCAGACCCGGGATCGCGGCGGGAGTGAAGAAAGGCATGATCGTAAGTGCTTCCGAAAAGCGGACCTGTATGGCGCCGCTCGCGAGATCGAACCCGGCGGCGATCATGGTCAGGACTGTATAGAGCGCGGCGATCAGGGCCGCCTGAGTGATATAAGCGGTTTTCTTTGATATGGTTCTCATAAAGTTGTGTGTTGACCTTCTTTCATCGTAATAAACTAACTGATTTCTACGATACTGTAAAATAGCATAACCATTGGAAAATAACAAGAAAAAACAGATGGAATACCTTTTTGTTTGTTATAATGGTTAGGGTGAGAGAGGGAAACTCACCCGGAGGGGAATGTAATGATCACAATCAAAGAAATTGCATCTAGACTTGGGCTGAGCACAACGACCGTATCAAATGTTATTCACGGAAAGACAAAAGAGGTCTCCGCGGAGACGATCGCGCGTGTGCAGAAGTTTCTCGAGGAAGTGGAATATGTTCCCAACATCAACGCCCGCAACCTCGCGCAGGGACAGTCCAAGATCATAGGATTGGTGCTTAAATCACTGGATTTCCGCCTCTGGCACAGCAGCAATATCCTCAGTGACCCCTTTGTGGCGGAGATGATCGGAGGCATCGAGAAAGCGGTCCGAGAGGCGGGCTATTACATGATGCTCTATATCTCCGATGACATCGCGGAGATCATCCAGCACATCTCCATTTGGAACGTGGACGGGCTGATCCTGTTCTGCATGATGGACGATGACGGGAACCGCGTCGCGGCAAAATATCACAAGCCCATCGTCTGCATCGACACCTACAGCTCGAGGAATAACGACGATTTCGTCAATGTGGGGCTGGATGACGAGAAGGACACGTATGAGGCGGTAAAGTATCTGATCAGTAACGGGCACAGGAAGATCGGATTTGTCGCCGACAACAGGGTCGGCGTGGACAGGCAGAGATTTTGGGGCTACCGCAGGGCTTTGGCCGAATCCGGAATCGAGTACAGCGATAAGAACTTCTTTTATTTAAAATCGAGTGAAGAACTCGCGAATAAGAACATGGAGAGGCTGTGCGGCAAGGCAAAGGATTATACGGCGCTTTTCTGCTGTTCTGACATCTATGCCGCGGTCATGATGGCGGCTCTCAAAGAGAGAGGCTTCCGGATTCCGGAGGACATATCCATAATGGGTTTTGATGACAATCTATATTCCAGGATCTGCACCCCCAGACTTACGACAGTCCATCAGGACGCGGACGAGAAAGGGCGCGTAGCGGCGCAGACGCTGGTCGGCATGATCACGGGCAAGGGACCGGCTTCAAAGAAGATACTGCTCGAGACCCGCCTTGTGATCAGAGACAGCGTGCGAAGGATCAGATGAGGGAAAAAGACTGCTGCTGACAGGCGGCAGTCTTTTTTTGCGCAAATTCAGACCGGCTTAAACGCTATAGTGAATCGAATTGAGCACAGCTGTGGCACATAAATCACAAAAACAGTTATGAATATTGACGAAAATAAGTGGAAATAATGATTTTTTGCCATATGTAATAAAAATTACTTGTCAAATACGGCGGAAATGATACAATTCTAGTGTAAACTTATGCGCTAAAGTATCTAAGGAAGATCAAAGTGCAGGAAACAATGGTTTATTTTACAAGGAGGAAACTATGAAAAAGAAACTCTTAGCAGTGGCACTTGTTGCTGCAATGGCAATGGGTCTCATGGCATGCGGCGGCGGCAGCAGCTCATCCGGCAGCAGCGACGCAGCAGCCGGTGATGCAGCGAAGACTGAGGAAGCAGCAGCTCCCGCAGCTTCCAGCGAAGGCGACATCCGTCTTGTCAACGGCAAGATCGAAGTTGATGCAGCTCTGAAGGCAGCAGCTGAGGCTTACAAGGCTGAGACCGGCGTTACAGTAGCGATCGAGTCCATGGGCGGCGGCGT
>CAMKAA010000170.1 GCA_946410365.1 uncultured Lachnospiraceae bacterium
AGCGGCCAACAAAGTAAAGGAGGTAATTATGAGTAAGATTTCTGAAATGACCCGCCAGAAGTGGATCGACAGCACATTCCCGGAGTGGGGAACATGGCTGGTCGAAGACATCGAGAACGAAGTGGTTGAGCCCGGCAACGTAGCAATGTGGTGGCTCGGATGCACAGGCATCTGGTTCAAGACCCCCGGCGGCGCCAACATCACGATCGACCTGTGGTGCGGCAACGGCAAGCGCACACACGGCGACGGCAAGATGAAGGTCGGACACCAGATGGCTAACATGTGCGGCGGCCGTCTGATGCAGCCCAACCTCAGAAACGTGCCTTTCGTGATCGATCCCTTCGCTTTCAAGCAGGTCGACGCGGTTCTGGCGACTCACTATCATCAGGACCACATGAGCGCAGAGTGGGCAGCACACGTGATCAACAGCGGCATGACCACCGTTGATGAGAACGGCAACGAGATCCCGGTTCCTTTCATCGGCCCTCTTAAATCTGTAGAGACATGGATGAAATGGGGCGTTCCGGAAGAGCGCTGCAAGATCGTCAAGCCCGGCGACGTGATCAAACTCAAGGATATCGAGATCGTCTGCCTGGACAGCTTTGACCGCACCTGCATCGTGACGACCGATTCCACAGGTCCCGACCGCGAAGAGCTCACCGGCAAGTGCCCTACCGACATGGATGAGAAGGCAGTTAACTACCTTGTTAAGACTCCCGGCGGCAACATCTATCACTCCGGCGATTCTCACTTCTCCATCTATTTCGCGAAGCACGGCAAGGACTACGACATCGACGTAGCGTTCGGCTCCTTCGGCGAGAACCCGATCGGCATGCAGGACAAGATGACTTCCGTAGACGTTCTGCGTATGGCTGAGAACCTGCAGTGCAAGGTCGTTGTTCCGATCCACTGGGATGTATGGACCAACTTCCAGGCGGACTGCGAAGAGATCAAGCTTCTCTACGATTTCAAGAAGGACAGAAACGAGTACAAGTTCCATCCGTTCTTCTGGCAGGTCGGCGGCAAGTATGTCTATCCTCAGGACAAGGATAAGATCTACTATCACCACCGCAGAGGCTTCGAAGACTGCTTCGAGCATCCTCAGAACATTCCTTTCCGTTCCTGCCTGTAATGCATCTTTCGATTTGACAAAATATATAAGGAGGCTGGAATGGGCACAGTACTTCAGGACATTGTTGAGAAGAAACACTACAAATTTATCGACGGCGAAGGCGTGACATGGCAGGAGGCGATCAGGCTCTCCGCATTATCGCTCGTCGCGGACGGTACGGTGAGCGAGGACTTCTACAAGCAGATCATTGCCTGTGTAGAGAAATATGGACCGTACATCGTCTTTGAACACAATATTGCAATGCCGCACACACAGGAGAACGCGGACGGCGCGCTTAAGACCGGTGTCGGCTTTATGGCTTCCAAGAAACTGATCGATTTCGGAACGGATGAGGACGGAGAGGAGAAGAAGGCCAATGTTTTCTTCACTCTTTCCACTACCAATCCTGACGAGCACCTCCAGAATATCTCTCAGCTCTCGGAGATCTTCATGAACGAGGAACTGATCGACGCGCTCGCGGCGGCGGAGACTCCCGAAGACATTCTGAAGGCGGAGAAAGATTTCCCTTGCGAGGAAGAATGATCGGTGAAGGAACCAGTGCAATATAAGCAACTATTTAATATCCAATACTAGAGAGGGGAACATATGTCTATTTTATTTGGTATTTGGTCATTCTTTGCGACTTACGTACTGCAGAAAGCACCCTACATGGTAGGCTTTCTGACACTGCTGGGCTATTGCCTGATGGGCAAGAAGTGGTATGACACACTGGCAGGAACTCTGAAAGCGATCATCGGTATGCTGATCCTGAACGCCGGTTCCGGCGGACTGGTATCCACATTCCGTCCGATCCTGACAGGTCTCAAGGACCGCTTCAACCTGACAGCATGCGTTATCGACCCTTACTATGGCCAGAACGCTGTTACCGCAGGCGTAGAGGAAGTCTTCGGTAAAGGCTTCTCCCAGGCTATGACGCTGCTGCTCATCGCATTCATCGTCAACATCCTGCTTGTTCGTTTCAACAGGATCACAAAGTGCCGCACACTGTTCACAACAGGTCACGTGCAGGTACAGCAGGCAGCTACAGCTTACTGGCTGATCATGTTCGCGCTGCCTCAGCTCCTTAACAACGACGTAGCTATGATGGTCGTTATGGCAGTCATCCTCGGCGCTTACTGGGCAGTCGGTTCCAACCTTACCGTTAAGCCCATGCAGGAACTCTCCGAGGGCGCAGGCTTCGCCATCGCTCACCAGCAGATGTTCGGTATCCGCCTTTCCTATTTCCTTGCTGACAAGATCTTCGGCACCAACGGCGGAAAGCGCAAGAAAGAGATCAATAAGGTCGGCGAAATCGAGCTGCCCGGATTCTTCTCCATCTTCAACGAGAACATGGTATGTACCGCAATCCTCATGACTGTCTTCTTCGGCATCATCATGGCGATCATCGGAAAGCCTTACTTTGTTGAGGCCGGCGCTACCAAAGAGACAGAGAACTTCGTATTCTACTGCTTCAACACATCCCTTAACTTCGCAGTTTACCTGGCAATCCTGCAGCTCGGCGTTCGTACATTCGTTACAGAACTGACAGCTTCCTTCCAGGGTATTGCGGACAAGCTGCTTCCTTCCTCGATCCCGGGCGTCGACTGCGCAGTCTGCTTCGGTTTCGGCGATGCCAACGCAGTTACATTCGGTTTCCTCGCAGGTCTTACAGGACAGATCCTTGCGATCATCCTTCTGATCGTGATGCATTCTCCTACGATCATCATCTGCGGATTCGTGCCTGTATTCTTTGACAACGCTACCATGGGTCTGGTTGCCAACGAGAAGGGCGGACTCAAGGCTTGCCTTGCTATTCCTTTCGTCGCAGGTCTGGTCGAAGTATTCGGCGCTGCGTTCATCGCAGGCTGGGTCGGCATGGCCAACTACGGCGGATACCTCGGAATGTTTGACTGGGATACAGTATGGCCTCTGTTCACTGTCGTAATGAGATACCTCGG
>CAMKAA010000171.1 GCA_946410365.1 uncultured Lachnospiraceae bacterium
ATTGCGGGATACCAGAAGAAGAACGCTATTTTGACAGATAAAGAGAAGCTGATCGTCTCCTATCACGAGATCGGACACGCGCTTGTGGCAGCGATGCAGACTCACAGCGCGCCGGTCCAGAAGATCACCATCATCCCCCGCACATCCGGTGCGCTGGGTTACACCATGCAGGTAGAGGAAGAGGGAAACCATTACCTGATGAGTAAAGAGGAGCTGGAGAACAAGATCGCGACACTTTGCGGCGGACGCGCGGCGGAGGAAGTGGAGTTCGGCAGTGTGACGACCGGCGCTTCCAACGACATCGTTCAGGCGACAAAGCTGGCGCGCGCGATGATCACCCGCTACGGCATGAGCGATGAGTTCGATATGGTGGCTATGGAGACGCTGAACAACCAGTATCTGGGAGGCGACACATCACTTGCCTGTTCGGCAGACACGCAGTCCATGATCGATAAGAAGGTTGTGGAGCTTGTGCGCGGACAGCATCAGAAAGCGCTGGATATCCTTCGGGAGAACAAGCGCAAGATGGACGAGCTGGCGGAGTACCTCTATTTCCGCGAGACCATTACCGGCGAGGAGTTCATGAAGATCCTCACAAGGAAGCCTATTCCCAAGGAGATCCCGATGAGCGGTTCTGTCTTCACAGAGGAGGCAGATTATGTGAGCGACACAGAGGATACGGCTTTCACAGCAGAAGCTGAGGCAGGCGTTGAAGAAGAGGGAGCGCCCGAGTCAACTTGATTTAAAGGCCTCTTTTCGGTAAACTGTATACATAGTATGTGTTTGCGATTCTAAGGAGGAAATTTCGAAATGCTTGAATTCAGATATGATACACAGCTTCTGATCGACGGCGATGATCTTGATGAAGATGAGGTCTTCGACTACATTGTCGAGCACTTCAAGGGCGACAGCCTTCTGGCTGTCGGCGGAGACGGCGATCCGATCAAGATCCACTTCCACACAAATGAGCCCTGGCAGATACTGGAGTACGGAGCTTCTCTCGGCGAGATCTATGACATCGTCGTGGAGGACATGGACAGACAGAGCAGAGGCCTGAAGGGCTGAGCAGAGTCCTGCAATAGCGTGTTGAAAAAAAGGCGTACCGCTTTATCGCGGTGCGCCTCTTCTTTTGCCATCCAGTTCGATCCACTCATCAAGTGTCAGCGGCGTGTAATCGGAGTACATACAGAAGCAGTTGATCATCTGACACGGCAGATTGTACTTTGTGCCGTCTCTGCGGCGGCGGACCTGCTGTCTCGTCAGTGCCTGCGCCTGTTCCATAAGTTCCTCGTCCCAGGTGTTGTGGACGTGTCCGTAGAGCATATAGGTTCTGGGATTTCCGTTTCCATCAAACAGATACTGGTTGTTGTAACACAGGATCGGGTAATGGCAGAGGATCACCTTGCGGTTATTGTCGTTGAGCTCGGTATAGGGGCGGATCCACTTGAACCTGGCGGCGTTATAACCTTTCCGGTGTCCGAACTGATCGTGATTCCCTTCCACAAGACACAAGATGCCCTTGAGCTGTTCCAGGACCTTGTTTGTCTCATCTGCTTTTCCAAGAGAAAAATCACCCAGGATGACCACTTCGTCGTTCCAGCGGACCTTCTTGTTCCACTGCTCGATCATATATGCATTCATTTCTTCAGCGTCCGCGAAGCCGCGGCAGTCCATCTGGTAATTGAGACTGTTATGAAAAAAGTGACAGTCGGCGATGTAGTAGCGCAAATCCGGGTCTCCTTTTTAAGTACACAGTAAACAGGTTGTGTAAAATCAGGCTGCATTTACAAAAGTTTATCATATTTTGGAGGGGTATGCGAGAAAATACCCCCACCCCGTATATTTATGCTTGCAATATACCCGGTAGGGGTATATTATGAAAAAGGAAAACAAACTAAAGCAATTATCAGTGAGGAGAAAACCTGATGTCTGCGAAAAAGGAATCTTCAGACAACACTATAAAAAGCATGGATAAAGAAAACTGCTGCTGCCGCACCAAGGTGCGCACGGAAAAGGAATACAAGGACCTGATGAACCGCCTCAGCAGGATCGAGGGACAGATCAGAGGGATCCGCCGTATGGTGGAAGAAGACGCCTACTGTATCGATATCATCAACCAGGTGGCAGCAGCCAACGCGGCGCTGAACAGTTTCACAAAAGTAATACTGGCGGATCACATTCACACCTGCGTGACAGAAGATGTGCAGGCGGGCAGCAGTGAGAAAGTGGATGAGCTGGTGAAGACGCTGCAGAAATTGATGAAATGAGCAAAAGATTGGGCGCCCGGAAGGACGCCCAACTTTGGAAGCTTTACTACGCAAAGCTTCCGGGTTTTTGGTCGCGGGGTTGGCCTCGTGATCAATAAGGAGTGAATTATGGAACAATATACAGTAACAGGAATGAGCTGCGCGGCCTGCCAGGCACGCGTGGAGAAAGCGGTGTCGAAGGTCCCGGGCGTGGAATCCTGCAATGTCAGCCTTCTGACGAATACGATGGGCGTGGAAGGAACCGCTTCGCCGGCGGACATTATGAAAGCGGTGGAAGACGCCGGATACGGGGCGTCGCCCAAGGGAGCAGGACAGGAAAGCGGAAGACAGGCAGGAAGCCTGACGGCCAAGATCGCGGCGGAGGAAGAGGCCCTCAAAGATCATGAGACGCCGGTCCTTAAAAAGAGACTGATCGCATCACTTGGATTTTTGCTGGTGCTCATGTATTTCTCGATGGGCCATATGATGTTCGGATGGCCGCTGCCGGCGTTTTTCGACGGCAACCATGTGGCTATGGGGATCGTACAGATGCTGCTGGCGGGCATCGTCATGGTGATCAACCAGAAGTTCTTCATCAGCGGGTTTAAGAGCCTGTTCCACGGCGCACCCAATATGGACACGCTGATCGCGATGGGATCGGGCGCGGCCTTTGTGTATTCCACAGTCATGCTGCTGGCAATGACAAGGGCGCAGGTGGACGGCAATCATGAAGCTGTCATGAAATACATGATGGAATTCTATTTTGAATCCGCGGCGATGATCCTGACGCTGATCACGGTCGGCAAGATGCTCGAGGC
>CAMKAA010000172.1 GCA_946410365.1 uncultured Lachnospiraceae bacterium
GTCTTGCGGCTGGCGTTCGCGTCTTCCCGCGTCAAAAAATCCACCAGATCGTTCGTAGTCGCCTGGTGGTCCTCATCCGTGTAATCCATAAGATAACGGTACAGATGAATAAGCCTCTGCTTGTTGCGGATCGCGCTCATTCAGCCCTCCCCCTGTCAAAATATCGCTAGTTAAAGTGTATTATACAATTCAGAGACACTTCCGTCAACAAATGTTCCAAACGTGTTCCGACTCTTGAAACATTTGTCTCATGCGTTGTATAGTATTTATAGGGCTAAAACCGCTCCCGATTCCCATTGAGAACGCCGGCATGTTATAATATATAGACTATTATTTACTCTTAATTGATATAGATTTTACAAAACTGCTGTTTTTTGATATTTCAGAGAGCTGTGATTAGTATGGAAGATCTTTTGTTTTTTTTGACCGGTAATATAAAGAAAAGCGGACTCACCGTCAATGAATTCTGTTCTCAGGTCGGGATCTCCCGGCAGAAATTCTACCGCTTTGTCAAAGAACCCTTCAGGTTTACCAACGAGAACATTAAAAAGATCAAGGAAGTTTTGCGTATGAACGAGGCGGATGCTTCCTTTTTTGATTCCCGGCTTGGCGGCGGAACGCCGCCTGCTTCTCACACGGATCCATCCGACTATAACCGCCTGATCTCAGACCTGCTCAGCCGCAGTCCAAGCGTGGAACTTTCCAAAAATAAAGACAATATCGAATACCTGAACACGTCGGGCTCCGCCGCAAGGCTGTCCGCTGAGTCTTTTGCCCGCGTGATCGCCGGAGCCGGCCTTCACGGGATCAGCGTTAACACTGTTTTTTCCCGGGAGCATGAATACGCCTTTACGATCTATAACTGCACTCTGGAAGCAGAAAACTGCACTTCTCATGAATATGTGCCATCAAGCAGTATCCTCACGATCACCCGTATGATCAGGCGCCTTGAGGACATCCTGAGTTCCTCCCGAGGCGTCAGGATCCGTGTGCGTCATTATTTATCCGCGCGCAGGGCCGAACTGATGTCGAACCATGATATAGGGGACAGCGAGGCAATGTGTTTTAATCTCAGGCTCCTGACGGATGTCCTGCCTCTTCTCTCCTACGTGGAGGATTACCGCATAGATACTGCAGGACTCACGCATCGCTTTTGGACAGAACACAGCAGCCTGTGCCTGATCGAACACAGATGGAAAGATGAGAGTGAAGTAAACGGCTGCCACACAGAATATTTTGCTCTTGTGTTCTCACATAACGGAGAATGCAGCGCCTGCAGACTCGGCTCAGCAGATGTGTCCGGTATCTTCCGGTTTCTGTCCATCGACACCTGGGACAAAGCCCGTATGCCTTCCGAAGAGAGAGCTCCGGCAAACCCTAACCAGACCTACTACGAGATGGACAGGAATTACAAGTCTGTCCTGATCCATCCGGATCCCTGTTTTGACGATATTCCCAAAGACATGTGGCTGGCTCTTTACGAAACAGTCAGGTCAAGAGAGGACCGCGGGATCTTCGAGAACATATTCCGGAAGCTCATGGACCCCTATGACCAGTACGCTTTTCTGGATTTTGACGCGCTCGTCCATCTGACTGTCACCATACTTGACCAGCGGACACAGGAAGGCAGCCGTATGGGAAAGATCATGATCTGCCATCCGGAGGGACTCCGGAATTTTGCAAAGACCGGCATAATCACGGACCTGATCTCCGAAGATGTAGATTACTCGGGAAAAAATCTGGTACAGGCCCCGATCCGTTTTCCCGCCTCTATGGTCGCGAATCTTTTGCGGCTGGTACGTGAGAGCATCATAAGACGTATGAGCTCACCGTCCGGAAATCCGGTGCTGGCGGACTCTGCCAATTACTACATTCTTAAGCCTCAGTCTCCTTACCCGGAAATATCCTATGTCATCAACAAAGAGTACGGCGTCTTTCCAATCTACAATAAAGGCCGTCACAAGAACACGCTCACAAACGTCTATCAGAATCCGGCAGTAGGTAATTTGATGTACGACTATGTCGTCAACAGGATCATCGGCAGGGGAGGGACGGAACTGGACAGCGTCATTCTGAGCGATGAGCATTCCATTGCTTTTCTTGACGATCTGATCGCGAAAGCGGAGAAAGTGCATTCATGAGGATCATTCATTGCAGCGATCTGCATCTGGACGCAGATCTTAAGTCAAAATATGACGCGGCCTCGGCTGCGGAGAGAAGGGCAGAGCTGCTGGATACATTCCGGCGGCTCTGCCGCTATGCGCGGGAAAAAGACGTGAGCGCGATCCTGATCTGCGGAGATCTCTTTGACACCGCATCGCCCTCTCCCTCCGCTGTGAGGACTGTAGAGGACCTGATCCTGGGAAACAGCGAGATCCTCTTCTTCTATCTTCGGGGCAACCACGACGAGAGGCCTATGCTGTTCAGAACCCGCCCAAGACCGGATAATCTATATCTGTTCAGGGATGACTGGACGAGCTGGGAGCTTTCTGACGGCCGGGAGCAGGGGCTCCGCGTATGCATAGCAGGCAGAGAGCCTTCAAATGCAGTATTTACTTCCCCGGCGCTTGATCCCTCCTGTCTCAACATCGTGATGCTTCACGGACAATTGCGGGAAGGATATACAGCTCCGGATCCTGAAACTGTTCCCCTGAGCGCTCTGCGCGGAAGAGGTATAGATTACCTGGCACTCGGTCATTTCCATCACTACCGATCTTTCGCGCTGGATGAGCGGGGCAGCGCCGCCTACTGCGGCTGTCTGGAAGGGAGAGGTTTTGATGAGTGCGGCCGATGCGGATTTATCCTGATCGAGACAGATGAAAACACCCTTTCTCTTAAGACCCGCTTTGTGCCCTTTTCATCCCGCAGCATTTACAGCATCGACTGCCCGGTCACCGGCTGCTGTTCCGACACGGAAGTGTACGACAGGATCTCCCGGGTCCTTAAGGCTTCCCCCGCATCCGCCGCGGATCTTGTTCGGCTGGAACTGACGGGGGAACTGGAATACGGCTGCAGCCCTGATCCCTCTTTTATCTCAAAAGAGTGGGAGGGGCACTATCACT
>CAMKAA010000173.1 GCA_946410365.1 uncultured Lachnospiraceae bacterium
TCCGGCTTATATCGTATAATCCTCATAAGAGATGAAGGTGAACATGCCTGTTTTTTGATGAAAGATTAGATATGAAAGATCCAGTTAAGAGACTGAAGCAGACTATAGCGGTCGCGATCGTGTTTTTGATCGTTTATACCGGAATTATGCTGTCTATCTCGCAGCGGCACTATGAAGAACTGATCATTTTAGACAGCGTGAACAAGACGGAAGCTGTGCGCGGAATGGTCGAGGGATACAGTAAAACTGTAGAGGAGATCGGCAAAGGCTTCTTTGAGGATGAGAACACTAAGGTAAGACTGATGGCGATCAGGCTTTCCAATCAGTTTGCCGACGGCGAGCTCATCGCAGACCGGTTCAGCGGAGACAGTATGGCAGTGCGCGTGCGCGGCGGGCAGTTGGAACTGCCTCCGGAAGCGGAAGGCCTTTTCACGAACCTTTCTCCGGATATGGTTACCGGAGAGTATACACAGACACGTACAACCTGGAACGGAGGGAACGGATCAAAAACAGCGGAAGAGGTGTTTCTGACCAGCGGACATATTGCAGGTGAGTGGTACTGCGTCAGATGGACTCCCGTAAGTGAGTACGACGCATATGTCAGGACACGTCTGTCAGAGGAGAAATTGATCGACGCGCTCAACTCTGCTGAAGATGCGGATTTTCTTGTGATCGATAAGAGCTCAGGAAACGGGGAGGATGAATGGACTCTTGCTTATAAAACAGGAGCATTGTCAAAATATAGTTCGCTCAGTGACCTAGGCATCACCGGGAAGGAACTTGCAAGCGAGAGGTTCTGGACCGCAACGGATGACGGTAAAGAGTATCTGTGTTCCCCCATTGAGACAGAGAACCTGAGTTATATGCTTGTATGCTGCAATTCTGTGGAAGATGAGAAGGCGGCGTTTATAGGAGATATCATCATGCAGATCCTTTTTGCCGCTGTTTTGCTGGCGGGCCTGATCACATGGTGTTATTCCGTACAGTGGCTGGTGAAAAGAGAACGGCTTAGTGAGGCGCAAAGGAGAAACTACAATCCCAAAGCGGTTAAAAAGCGGACGACGAGACTTACTCTCATGTCATTAGTTATAGCTGCCGCGTTTGCGTTTACGACTGTGATGCTGCAGTACATGTATCAGGAAAACCAGATTGGCAGCAACGCTCTGGGTATGCTTCAGGCACAGATTGAGGATGAAAGGAAGAACGCGCTGAGCCTGCATGAACTGGAAGCGGAAAGATATGTACAGCTGGGTGAAATGATCCGCGAGATGCTGGCGGAAGAACCTGCGCTATTAGAGCGGGAGAGACTTGCGGAGATATCGGATACGATACGCGCGGATTATCTGATCCTGTTTGACAAAAACGCTCAGGAAAAGGCATGCAGCAGGGAGTATACAGGATTTACCCTGCCGTCAGATTCGTCAGATCCTCTTTATGATTTCAGAAGGCTTCTGAAAGGAATCCCGTATATAGTACATGAACCGGAAAATGATATGATCACCGGGGATACGCGGCAGTTTGTCGGTATCCGCGTTGACGATCCCGATGAGAAAGGCGCGTATGGCGCGCTCCTGATCGCGCTTCCGTCAAGAACAGCCCGGCTGGTCGAAGAAGAAGAGGAGAACCTGCGGATCGTCAGACAGCAGGTATACCGGCGGCTGCAGTCAAAAGAGCGGATGGTCATGGAGATCGATCCTGTGACCCATAAGATTCTTTCCTGCAGCAGGAGTGATCTTGAGGGAATTGATATCGAAAGTCTCGGCATGGACCCCAAGGGACTCAGAGACATGTATATGGGGTTCTACCTCATCGACGATAACTGGTATTTTGGCATATCCGGTACGACAGAGGATACGATATGTATGTATCTGGCGGACAGCACCGGGATGTCGAGGATCGGTCTTATCTTTGCCCTTATTGCAGGCGGTCTCTTTCTGGCCGGTTATATGATCACGGCAAAATTCGCTCTGAAAGAGTACACGGATGAGAACTTTGAGCGTTATTCGAAAGAGATGGAGGAACAGTCGGAGAAATACATGGACAAGATAAAGCAGAGAGCACCTGCGCTGAGTCCCATTGCGACCGACTGGAAAAACATGCTGCCGGAGAATAAGACGAAAACGATCCTGCAGATCCTGTCAGGGATCGTACTTGTGGGCATGCTCATAGCCTCGCTCCTGAATTCTCCATTAACCAGACACTCCCCGCTTCATTTTGTCATCAGGGGGAACTGGACCAGAGGCATCAATTTCTTCTCTGTGATCGCTGTCATCGTCACATTCTGTGTTGAGTACCTTGCGTATCTGACTGTGAAAGTTGTCTTCATCATGCTGTACAGTCTGACAGATTCAGCCGGAGAAACGATGTTAAGGCTCGTGCGCAGCTTCTTAAACTATGCCATGTTCATAGGGGCGGTATGTATGTCGCTGAGTTTTTTGGGAGTCGATACCCAGACACTTCTGGCGTCCATCGGTCTGTTGTCTCTGGCCATCTCGCTGGGAGCCAAAGATATTGTGGCGGATATCCTGGCAGGCCTGAGTATAGTCTTTGAGAGAGCATTCAGTGTCGGCGACATCATCCAGATCGGTGACTTCAAAGGAAAAGTGCTGGAGATCGGCATGCGCTCGACGAAGGTCATCAACGGCACCAAAGATATCAAGATCTTCAACAACCATGAGATCGGCAGTGTGATCAACTACAGCAAACGGAATACGATATGCGTGGTCAGGATCACTCTGCCTGTTAATCTTTCGGTCGACAGCCTTGAAGCATTGTTTGAGAAGGAACTGCCGAAGGTGAGAGAGGTCAATCCTCACATTGTCAGCGGGCCAAAATTTAACGGTATACTTGAACTTCAGAATGACCAGATGGTCGTAGGCATCTCGGCAGAAGGCCCGGAAGAGCATATTCACAGCATCAGGAAGGATCTGAACCGGGTGCTGCAATCCATGGCAGAACGGGAACTCCTGGAGTATGCGCAGTCCAATATTACGATCAATGTGAACGGAGCAGGCGCAGGGATTCCTGAGGACTCTTCTGTCCCGGATCAAAAGGAGA
>CAMKAA010000174.1 GCA_946410365.1 uncultured Lachnospiraceae bacterium
AACCGCTCGATCCTGTCGGAACGGCTGCAGCAGCTGCTGGAGGACCGGCTCGAGAGGGGAGAGCAGTCCATTCTCTTTCTCAACCGGCGCGGCGTGGCAGGGTTTGTATCCTGCAGGTCCTGCGGATCGGTCATCAAGTGCCCGCACTGCGACATTTCGCTGTCCCTGCACAGAAACAACAGGCTGGTCTGCCACTACTGCGGTTTTGAAAGGCCGGGCGTGAAGGAGTGCCCTGAATGCGGCTCTCCCTATATTTCCGGTTTCAGAGCCGGGACGGAGCAGATTGAGGAGCACCTGAAGATCAGGTATCCGGGAGCCCGGGTACTGCGTCTGGACGCGGATACGACTTCGCGGAAAGGAAGTTACGATAAGATCCTTTCATCTTTTGCCAACCGCGAGGCGGACATCCTTGTGGGAACGCAGATGATCGTGAAGGGACATGATTTCCCGGGAGTGACTCTGGCGGGAATCCTTCTGGCGGATATGTCTCTGTACGCGGGGGATTACCGGGCGGCGGAGAGGACTTTCCAGCTGCTGACCCAGGCGGCAGGAAGGGCCGGCCGGGGGGATGTTCCGGGAAACGTCGTGATCCAGACCTATCAGCCGGAGAATTATGCCGTGCAGTATGCGTCTGCCCAGGACTACGAGGGGTTCTACAAAGAGGAGATGAACTATCGCTCGCTCCTTTTATATCCGCCTGCAGCGCATATGCTGTGTGTTCAGCTTCAGTCGGATGATGAGGACAGAGCGGAAGGGTTCGCGGGCAGGCTCAGAGAACTGTTTGTCAGGGACGACCCTGAAGTGCTGGTGATCGGACCGGCGAAGGGGTCTCTTACAAAGATCCGGGACCAATACAGGTATGTCATCTATATCAAAGATGTAAATTATGATAAACTGGTGAGATGTAAAGACCGCGCCGAGGCGTTTTACGCCTATCTTGTGAAGATCGGGAAGGACCCGATGGTGCAGGTGCAGTTTGACTTTGATCCGGTCAGCCCGTTCTGACGGGCGTAAGGGGCGGTCTCTTTATAGAAGTATAGAAAGGCGGAAAGCAGATATGGGACTTAGAATGATCAGAGAACTGGGAGATCCTGTGCTCGGCAAAAAAGCCAAAGCAGTAAAGGAAATGACACCCAAACTCAGACAGCTGATCGCGGATATGAAGGAGACAATGTATGACTCTGACGGCGTGGGACTTGCCGCGCCCCAGGTGGGAATGCTCAAGAGGATCGTCGTGATCGATGTGAGCGCCGAACAGGATCAGCCCATAGTCATGATCAACCCGGAGATCATCGAACAGGAAGGCGAGCAGACCGGCTGGGAGGGATGCCTGTCTGTGCCCGGAAAGAGCGGACAGGTGACAAGGCCCCGCCATGTGGTCGCCAAAGCGCTTAACGAAGATATGGAGGAGTTCACGATCGAGGGAGATGACCTTCTTGCAAGGGCGATCTGCCATGAACTGGATCACCTGGACGGCCATATGTATGTGGAGCTCGTGGAGGGAAGACTGTACACGAACGAGGAACTGGATGAGATGTTTGCCAAGGAGACCGAAGAAGAGGCGGAGGAGCAGGCTTGAAGATCGTTTTTATGGGAACGCCGGATCTGGCGGCGGAAGTACTGGATACAATGATGAAGAGGGGCTGTGATGTCACCCTTGCAGTGACGCAGCCTGACAGACCCAAGGGGAGAGGCAGGGGCGTTATCAGGACTCCTGTTCACGAGTGCGCGGATAAGTGGGGGATCCCGGTCTTTTCGCCGGAGAGAGTCAAGAGGCCCGAAGCAGTACAGAGACTGCGTGAGGAGGCCCCCGACCTCATCGTGGTGGCTGCGTTCGGTCAGATCCTGAGCCAGGAGATCCTGGATCTGCCCCGGTACGGCTGCGTCAATGTCCACGCTTCTCTTCTGCCCAAATACAGAGGCGCCGCGCCGATCCAGTGGGCGGTCATTAACGGAGAAGAGAAGAGCGGAGTCACGATCATGCAGATGGACGCCGGACTGGACACGGGCGATATCCTTCTTCAGGAGGAGATCCCGCTCGCCGCGGACGAGACGGGAGAGAGCCTGTATGAGAAAATGGCACAGCTTGGCGGAGAACTGCTGGTAAAGGCCCTTCCGATGATCGAAGCGGGTTCGCTGACGCCGGTCAGGCAGGACAATGATGCCGCGTCCTACGCCTCCATGCTCAGAAAAGAGATGGGAAATATCGACTGGAACATGCCTGCAGAGAAGATCGAGCGGCTGGTGCGCGGCCTTAACAGCTGGCCCGGAGCCTACACTTTCATGAACGGCAAGATGCTCAAGATCTGGGCATCTGAAGTTACGGGCCGTGAGGCGCAGGGCGAAGCCGGCACTGTGGCAGGGACTGATAAAAAGTCGATTTTCGTCAACTGCGGAGAGGGCGTCCTGGCCCTTAACGAAGTGCAGTACGAGGGAAAGAAGCGCATGAGCACCCAGGCTTTTCTTCTTGGAGCGAAGGTGGAGCCGGGACAAAAGCTCACACAAGAGCGCTGAAAGGATCAATAACAGATTCACCGGGAGCGGCAGATTGTGACATACAGTTTCGCCGCTTCTATTTATAACAGGAGAATACTTTGAGCAGACTCGGAGAGAGAGAGGCCGTCCTGGAGATTCTGACCGGGATCAGGGAAAAGGGAACATACAGCCATATCGCAGTGAAGGAGATGCTGGACCGCTGTGAGAGAGAGGGCATGGACCGCAGACAGCGGGCTTTTGTCAAAAGACTGACGGAAGGCGTCATCGAGCGGAGGATCGAACTCGACGATGTGTTGAGGCGGTACGCGAAAAAGGGAGCCAGGATCAGACCGGTGATCAGGGATATCCTGCGCATGGGGATCTTCCAGATCCTGTATATGGACTCCGTTCCGGATTCCGCCGCCTGCAACGAGGCGGTCATACTAACGAAGAAGTATGGCAAGAAGGAACTCTCGGGCTTTGTGAACGGGCTCCTTAGAAATGTGGTGCGGGATAAGGACGCAGGAAAGCTTACTGCAGACAGCGCACAGGCAGACGAGGC
>CAMKAA010000175.1 GCA_946410365.1 uncultured Lachnospiraceae bacterium
TGATCTCGGAGATAATATCCGCGATGTCCCTGCCGATCTTTTCCTGCAGCTGCAGACGGCGGCCGACCATGTCGCAGACGCGCGCTATTTTGGAGAGGCCGATGACTTTTCCGCCGGGCACATAAGCCACTGTCGCCTTCATATCGTACATAAGCGCCATGTGATGCTCGCAGTATGAGAACATGTCAATGTCTTTCATCACGACTACACGTCCGGGATCAGAGGCCATTTCCTCGTCAAATCCTTCTTCGAAAGTCTTGCCGAACATCTCCGCGATCTCGTGATTTGTGTAGTTCATTCCCTCGAAAATTTCCGAGTACATCTTTGCCACTCTTTTGGGTGTGTCCTTGATGCCTTCGCGCTCCGGGTCGTCTCCCAGGGCGATCAGGATTCCCCTTATATGCTCTTCTATCGCTCTCTCGTCAATCATCTGATCTCTCTCCATCGCGCTGCACGCGCATTTTCCACTGTTCCGTTGATGACTTTTTACACGCCCCGTTCATTGGGATCCCAGATCACCTTATGCATCTGAATCTGGATCCTGGCCTTGTTCATCCGCTTATTCAACATAAAATCCACGATCTCCGCCGGCTCTGTTTTGCCGAAGACCGGGCTGAAGTACACATGGCACCGGTCGAGGAGCCCGTACTTCTCTATGATCTCACCGGCTCTCTCCAGATCGGCCCTGCTGCCGGAGACAAATTTTACCGTATCCTCTTTTTCCAGAACGCTGAAGTTCTCCGCGATCATCCGGTCCTCATATCCGCTGGACGGAAGTTTGTAGTCCATCGTGAACACCGGCCTGCCCTCGGGAAGTTTGGTGAAGGGCCGCAGATCTGCCGCGCCGTTTGTCTCTATTTCGACACGGACGCAGCAATCCTTTATAAGAAGGCCGATCAGTTCGCCCATGTCTTTCTGAAGAAGAGGTTCTCCGCCTGTCAGCGTCACATTTTTGATCCCCGTCGAGCGCACGTATTCGCAGATCTGTTCGGGGCTCATCTCCTCATAGGGGCAGTCCGGCTCGTTGGCCCACATAGTGTCACAGTAACTGCACCGGAGGTTGCAGCCGGTGAAGCGCACAAACACTGCCAGTTCGCCGGCGCGGGTTCCCTCGCCGTTAATACTTATGAATTTTTCCGCAACTCTCATCTGATCCGCCTCTGTATCACTCATATGCCGCGTAATTTGTCGGTGTCTCATATACTTCCACACGGTGTACCGGAAATCCCGCCGCCGCGGTCTCCTCATGGAAATACCGTGCGAAGTTCTCCGCAGTCGGCCTGAAAGGCACTTCCACGATGCGGAACTCCTCCTCTTTCAAGGCTTCCATCGTCTTCTGCCTCAGAGAGCCCTGTTCACAGATCAGGCAGTGATCCAGGTTGTCGCACATTTCTTTAAGAAAGCTTTTCAGATCGCCAAAATCCAGAACCATACCCCTCATCTGCCCCTCGCCGATGAGTTCCTCCGCTTGCAGTTCCACCACAACTCTCCAGCGGTGACCGTGCAGATTGCTGCACTTCCCTGCATATCCCTTCAGGAAATGCGCCGAGTCAAAACTGCTCTCTGATCTGATGTAGTACATCGCTTTCCTCCCAAACAGAGCAAAAAAACTCCGCGGCCTGTACCGCGGAGCTGAAGTTCATCTTAAATCCAAATGAAAACACCGATATATGCATACAGCATATATCGCAGCTGTCCTGGTTTTGTTTAACGACAGGATGGCACAAACGAACTGTCGGCGCGAACGCGCTAAATCAGTATAACACGGCGGCCAAAATAGTCAAGCGCCGCGATCGTCACAAAGCCTTGTGGTTATCCACGATCAGGTTCTTATAGAAATCCACCGCGCCCGGCAGACAGTCATATCGCAGCGCCTCATTGACTCCGTGAATCCCTTTCTTCTCCTCCTGCCCGTACACGATCGGTGCAAATCGAATGCAGTTGTCGCAGATCTCATCGTAAAACGTGGCGTCAGTCGCCGCTGTCAGAATATAGGGACTGCTGATGCATCCGGGGAATGTTTTGGCAGCAGTATCTGCCACATAGCGGTACACCTCGCCTTTGTAGTCGATCATTCTGGTACAGGCTGTCCCATGGATCACTTCCATCTCGAGGTCATATTTGGCGGCGATCCTTCTCATGACTTCAAGGCTCTCCTCCATATCCTGGTGGTGGACAAAGCGCATATTCGCGCCCACCCATGCCTCCCGGGGCATAACATTGTAAGCGTTGGATCCCGAGGCCATTGTAAAAGTGATCGTCGTCCTGAGCATGGCCGCCGCCTGTCCGTTTATATGCGGCGTAAACCACTCGATCGGTTTGCGGAAAAGCCACAGATTCTCAAGGATCAGCCGGATCGGAAAAGAAGCTGCGGGCGCCAGTGCCTCAAGCATAGCCCGCGTCTCCGGTTCCATCGTACTGCGGAAAGGACAGTGCCGCTCCACATCACACACAAAGGCCGAGAGCCTGGCGATCGGCGAGTTTTTCTGCGGGGTGCTGGCATGTCCGCCTTTGCCCCGTGCGATGAACTTCACATTGGCCCTGCCCTTCTCCGAAATGCCGATCATAGCGAAATTTCCCTTGATCCCCATCATCGGATCCGTGTAGAGGCCGCCTCCTTCGTCGCATACCAGCCAGGGCTTCACTCCCCTCTTCCGGAGCTCTTCCACCAGAGCGGGACATCCGGGTCCGCCCCACTCCTCGGTGCAGGAAGTCGAAAGCCATACGTCCTGCTCGGGCTCATACCCCTCCTCAAGCAGTTCCTCCACTGCCTGGAAAAATGCCATGCAGGAGCACTTCGTATCTACGGAACCTCGTCCCCAGACTTTCCCCTCGGAGATCTCTCCCGAAAAGGGAGGCTTTGTCCACTCACCTGAGACAGGCACTACGTCCTGGTGCCCCATGAGTACAACCGGATATTCATCCGACCGCCCTTTCCAGTGATAGAGAAGGCTGCCGCCGATCTCTGTTTTGTCCAGGCGGGCGTGTACCAGAGGGAACAGTTCCTCCAGGATCTTGTGATAGCC
>CAMKAA010000176.1 GCA_946410365.1 uncultured Lachnospiraceae bacterium
GTAGCATCGCAGACTTCTGCAGGTCCATAGTACTGAATAGCACCGGGATAGAGGAAGCAGGTCTCAACTGCCCATTTAGCTCTGTTGGCTTCGAAGAATTTGAAAGGTGCGCCGTCAAGCTCAACGAGAGCCTTTCTGATAACGGGCTTGTCCTCGCCGTTTCTGCGCTCGATGTTCATCATCTTGGTGATCGGCATGCCGCCTGCTACCCACTCTTCTGCCGGTGCAGAGAGGTTGGAAACCTTGGACAGATATCCTGTGAAACCATACTGGATCAGCATGAAAGCATTGTAGCCAAGGGAGTAGCAATAGTCACTGTCGAAGTTTGAAGGGAATGCGCATCTTCCTTCATAGCCGAAGAAGTGTGTCAGGGTTGAGAATTTGCCCTTGTATGTTCCTGCTGCCTTGCGCTCTGCCAGTTTGTTCTTGACCAGCTCTGCGAACAGTTTCTCGGACTCGATCAGGGAAACCTGTACGTTGCCGTGAGGATCTCTCTCGAGGAAGAGCTGCTGCTGAATGCCTACAGGAAGGATTGCGAATACAGCCATGGACTCCTTGGTGAGGCCGTTCTCGATGAAGGCATACTTGTCTGCCCATGTAGGAAGCGCATTAAACTCTGCTGTCTTCTCGCCGGCAAGAAGCTCATTGATCTCAGCGATCAGCTTGGAGAACTCAGGTACAAACTCTACGATGCCTTCCGGAATGAGGGCAACACCGAAGTTGTCGCCTTTATTTCCGCGTGCCTCAACAGAGTCCGCGATCTGGTCAGCGATCTCGGAGAGAGACTGCTTCTTGGCTGCGACTTCCTCACCGACCAGGCAGATGTTGGGCTGTGTCTGCAGCGCGCACTCCAGTGTGACATGAGAAGCGGAGCGGCCCATCAGCTTGATGAAATGCCAGTACTTCTTGGCGGAATTGGCGTCGCGCTCGATATTACCGATCACTTCGCTGTAGGTCTTGGTAGCTGTATCGAAACCGAAGGAAGTCTCGATATCCTCATTCTTGAGGTCGCCGTCGATGGTCTTGGGGCATCCGATGACCTGAACGCCGGTCTTGTGCGCTGCCATGTACTCAGCAAGTACTGCCGCGTTTGTGTTGGAGTCGTCGCCGCCGATGATCACGATCGCGGTAAGGCCGTGCTTCTTGGCAACTTCTACTACGACCTCAAACTGAGCCGTTGTCTCGAGTTTGGTTCTGCCGGAGCCGATGATATCGAATCCGCCGGTGTTTCTGTACTGATCGATAAAATCGTCAGTCATCTCGATATAGTCGTCATCGATCAGTCCGCTGGGGCCGCCCTTGAAGCCGAGAAGAACGTTGTCCTTGTCGGTCGCTTTCAGTGCGTCATACAGACCGCAGATAACGTTGTGTCCGCCGGGAGCCTGTCCGCCGGAAAGGATCACGCCGACAACCTGCTTCTTAGGTGCTGAGGTGTTTGCACCTTTCTGGAAGGTGATCTCATTCTTGCCGTACGTATTAGGGAACAGGGCCTTGATCTTCTCCTGGTCCGCTACGCTCTCTGTAGGTGCGCCGTCCTTGACGCAGATCTCGGAAATACCGTTTCTGAGCATTCCGGGAAGCTTGGGGTTGTAGCTGTATCTAGCTTTCTGAAGGTTTGAAATAGCCATGGCACTCATCTCCTTTTAAAAAAAGTGCAGTCTTGTCATTACCCTTCTATAATAAGATATCTTGGGCAGAATTTAAATGCTTTTTGGGAAGAAATGGAAGCAGAATGCGTTCAGAAACTGGGATGATCCCGCAGTAGTGCCATAGTCTGCTCAAGGAGTTCCGGACTGATGCCGTTTACCAAAACAGCCCTTTTAATGCCAGGCACGCGCTCCACCAGTTCTTTGTTTATGAGTTCCTCGCTGGTCTTATCTGCGGCGGCGCATCCCGCGCATCGCCCGGTCAGGTTGAAGAACACGACGCCTCCTTCCACGCCCGCCACTTTCAGGTCCCCGCCGTGTGCGGCGAGGTAGGGGCGCACGTGCTCCTCCAATACGGCTTCCACTTCAGAAGTGATATTTCTGTCTTCAGTACCCATGGCAATCTCCTTTATTCGGCTGCCTTCAGAGCCTCTTCGAGCCTTACATTATATTTGTTAAAATCTACTCCTTTTACGGGAGTGGTCAATACTTTGCCTTCACTGTCAACGAAGTATGTGGTCGGCAGGCCGATCGAAAGCAGTGTTTTCTTCATTTCATCCGTCGCCTTGATGTTGGTGTAAGTAACGCCCCTCTCCTCGAGGATCCTGATCGCTTCCTGAACATTGTCATCTTCCACATCCCAGCAGATACCGATGATCTGACAATCCTTCTCCGCCAGCTCTTTGCTTAGTTCTTCCAGCTCCGGCATTTCGTTCTTGCAGTAGGTGCACCATGTCGCCCAGAGATTGACCATCGTCACTTTGTGTCCCGCGAAGAGATCGGCGGTGGATACCGCATTTCCGTTGAGGTCCGTGGTCTCAAATGAGAGCTGCGTCCCGATCGGAGTGACTTCGAAGGCCCTGTGGGCTCCTTTGATGGTTACGCCGTTAAGCACATCCTGCTCCACATTCGCCATAACATCCTGATACTCGGCAAATAATTCTTCCGGCAAAGCCTCCTTCAGCATATCGTCATACACAGAGTAGTCGGGGATCACGTAATAGTAGGTGTAGCCGCCTGCTGACCCGAGTTCTCCGGTCTTCCTGACCCTGGATCTGTCACCTGAGACCTCATCCAGGACCGGATCGAAATCCATACCGTCTTTTATGGCGACGATCATAGCGGCTGCCATATTGAACCTGAAGTATTCATCGACTCTGCCTCTGAATTCATCCGAATTCGCCTCCTGGTCGGTGATTCCTTTCACGTAATCAGACATAACCGCTCTTTCCTCGTCTGTCCTCGGAAGATAGATCAGATTCGTGACAAAAATATCGCTATTGAAGTCGGTCTCCCCAAGATCCGCACCATGGTACTGGCCTTTGTAATCTTTGAATCTTTCCGGAACCTTAAACGTAAAACCGGTCAC
>CAMKAA010000177.1 GCA_946410365.1 uncultured Lachnospiraceae bacterium
TGATAATTCCCGCAATGTCTGCCTGATCACAAATGCTGCGATCACGAAAGTCAGCGCATCGGAGACCGGCATAGAATACAGAACCCCGTCCAGCCCGAAGAGAATCGGAAGCAGGAGGGCAAAACCCACACCGAATACGACTTCCCTGATCATTGAAATGACAGTAGAGGCAAGCGCTTTTCCGAGAGACTGCAGATAGATGAAAGTGCCTTTGTTCACTGTTGCAAAGACCATCATACAGAGGTAGATGCGGAAGGAGCGGACAGCAAATTCTGTGTAGTAGACGCTTTCGTTTGCGGCGCCGAAGATGGCGATCAGCTTTTCGGGTATCAGTTCTACGATCAGTAGTGCGATAAAACCGACAATGGCCTCCGCTTTCAGCAGCAGGATAAAGAGTTCTTTCGCACGGTCTTTTCTGTCCGCACCGATATTATAGCCTGTGATCGGAATGCAGCCTGCAGCCAGACCTACGGCGATCGAGATGACAATCTGGAAGAACTTCATGACGATGCCGACGACTGCCATAGGGATCTGGGCATATTGTTCCTGGCTGAAGATGGGGTCCAGAGCCCCGTATTTCCTGATCATGTTATTGACAGCTGCCATGGAAGCGACCAGAGAGATCTGCGAGAGCAGGCTGGTCAATCCCAGCGGCAGGAATTTTCGGATCAGATTCCGGCGCAGTCGGAAGGCTGACCTTGTTACCTTCACCGCCTTCATATGGGCGAGATACCAAAGGGATAAAAGGGCAGTAATGATCTGCCCTGCGATCGTTGCGACAGCAGCGCCCATCATGCCCCATTTCAGGCCAAAGATAAGAATCGGATCAAAGATGATGTTAAAAACTGCGCCGACCAGCGTTGAAACCATGGCAAAACGAGGACTTCCGTCTGATCGGATAATAGGGTTCATGGCCTGACCAAACATATAAAATGGAATGCCTGCCGTGATCCAGAAGAAATATTCTTTTGCCTGGCGGTAGGTTTCTTCATTTACAGTCCCGCCAAATACAGTCAGGATTCCTTTCGAGAAGCCCAGATAGAAATCGGTGATCACAAGCCCGGAAACGATGGTCAGCAGAACTGCGTTTCCTACTGTCCCTGACGCCTCGTCATTTCTCTTCATTCCTAAAAGTATTGAAACATAAGCGCAGGCGCCGTCCCCGATCATAACGGCGATGGCCAGAGCCACAATGGTAAGCGGGAATACGACCGTATTCGCCGCGTTTCCGTATGACCCCAGATAAGAGGCATTCGCGATGAAGATCTGGTCGACGATATTATAGAGCGCCGCGACCAAAAGAGAGATGATGCAGGGCACCGAGTACATCCGCATCAGTTTACTTACAGGTTCTTTTTCCAGAAATGTATTTGTGTGTTCCAATGGATCCTCCTCCTTGTGCATAAAAAAAGAGTGAGCACCGAAAGCCGGACTTACGCTTTCGCTGCTCACTCAACGCTGGGTAGTATATCATATTTTCTTCCGGAAAATCAAAAGGTTTTTTACCTGGCTTACGGCATATCCGCCGACATACAGCGCGGTCGAGCTGAGACTTGCAATTCCGAATGCTCGCATCCGGGAAGAGCCTCTCTTTTTATTTCGCAAGATCGTTGAGATATGCCATCAATCTCTTCAATTGCTCCTCATTATAATTCCGGCAACACTCGACAACAGAGTACAACAGTGGGGACTCAGCTTTGCCAATCAAAATATAATCAGACTTTTTCTGATCACTCTCGCCTGTCAGATATGAAGCGGATGTCTGAAAAGCCTGCGCCATCTCTTTTACCACTTGAACAGAAGGAACTCTGGTTCCGGCTTCGTATCGCTGATAAGCCGGCTGGGTAACACCGATCAGTGCAGCTGCTTCTGCTTGTGTTAAACCAAGTTCATGCCGTCTTGAGGACAAGCGGGCGGTATCTAAGGCAGATTTCATTATAACCTCCTTTATTTACAGCAGTACTTGTAGTAAGTATATCATATCGTCTTGAAAATACCAATGGAATATTATAGAATGAATATGCCATTGGAATGATTGGCGCATTGATTTGGAAAGGAGCTGGAAACATGTCGAGGAAGAAGAAACAACAGGCGAAAGCATGCAAGCTGAATGAATATGCAGCCGGCAAGGTGACAGAGCTCCTCGGGGAATGCTTCGAAAAGATATGCAAGGAGATTGATGACGAGTTTTACACAAGAGAAGAGGAGCTGTGTACATTTTTCTCTGTAATAATAGGAACAACCTTTTTTGGGGATGATGAACCGTTGCCGCACTATAGGTGGTCTTATGATGGTTGTCCGTATGATTATTCGGGAGAACTGATTCGGGACGGGGATATTAATATAGATATCACGTTGGGTGAGTTTTTGGATGAATACACAGGGAGTAAGTGGGCTACTTTCGAATCCGGACGGGGATGGAGCTATACCCGCTATGAAAAGGAGGTATCCCATGACCTTTTGGAAATTGGCGAGATGATAATGCGGTCCGTAATCGAAAGATACGTTGACACAGAACGCCTGACAGGGGACTCGGAATTGTTGTTCTGGGACGAGATTCACGACAGTTTTTATGATAATACTCTTACATATTCATTTTTCTGTACCGAGCTTATTGCAAGCTCAGGCCTTTCTGTTTTTGATTACGATATGCCTCTTCAGGGTTATCTGCAAATAGGGAAACCATATTGGAAGGTCTTTTTGAGTAAACTTGAAAGATACAAGGAAGAAACAGCATCTCCGGGATTTGTTGACACAGCAACTAAATATAATATTTTCCATAATATGCCGAAACTTATGCTCTTTGATTAGAATTGGGAAGATCATGATAGAAAAATCTACGAGACGCCCTGTGGAGTGATTCATCATCGATGGTCAAAATATTGACTGCCTCGCTGATTTAGTAAATGCACCAGGAATAATAATCAATGAGCAGCAGGCGCGCAGCGTCTGTAGAGAAAAAGAAAGGGACTTGCCGCAAAAGCGTTGGTTTTGATATTGAAA
>CAMKAA010000178.1 GCA_946410365.1 uncultured Lachnospiraceae bacterium
AAATAATGAACAGCACATGTAAAGAGTGTATGCTGAACAAGCATCTGAGTAACTATCCCGAGGATGCTCCGGAGGAACTGGTCAGGGAGTACCGGGAGACGCTGGTCAGGCTTACGGGCCAGACAGGTGCGGTGCCCACCGGTCCGGAGGTTTTCTACGAGGTCAAGGCGCTGAGGAAGCGTCTGTTTGGCGAGGGAGAGATGGATTACGAGCAGATCAAACGCCATTTTAACGCGCTGATGCTGGAGATCGAGCCGGAGCTGGAAAAGCGGGTCGAAGCCTCGGCGGATCCGCTTAAGAGCGCTGTGCAATACGCGATGATGGGTAATTTCATCGATTTTGCCGCGCTGGACAAGGTCGAGGAGAGCAAGCTCATGGAGCTGATCGACCGCGCACCGGATATCACTGTGGACGAGGATACCTTAGAGCAGCTGAGGGACCGCGCGGCGAAAGCGCGCACTTTGGCCCTTATCACCGACAATTGCGGCGAAATTGTAATGGACAAAATATTGCTCCGCCAGATTCTCCGCATGAACCCGGATCTGTCGATCACTGTGATCGTGAGAGGAGGGCCGGTCGCCAACGACGCGACACTGGAGGACGCGGAGCAGGTCGGCCTCACGAAACTGGGGCGCTGCATAGGTAACGGTACGGCGACTGATGGAACGGTGCTCCGTATTTTGTCACGGGAGGCGAGGGAAGCAATCGCGCACGCAGATGTGGTCATCGCCAAGGGGCAGGCCAATTATGAGACACTGTACGGATGCGGGTATAATATTTTCTTCATCTTCATGTGCAAGTGCATGTTGTTCATGGACCGCTTCAAGGTGCCGCAGTTCACGGGGATCCTGGCCTATGAGGACCCGGCGATTTTGTTCGGTGTTTATGGTGACGAAGAGCTCCTGAAGCGGTTTGAATTCCGCCAGGTCCGCGCGGACGAAGCGGAGAAGATCAACGCGATCGAGAGAATCTGTTTTCCTCCCAATGAGGCGTGTCCGGAAGAAGAGATGCGCAGGCGCGTGGCGCAGATGCCGGAGCAGTTTCTTGTGGTGGTAGACCGGGAGACTGGTGAGATTGCAGGATTTCTGGACGGATTATCTTCGGATGAAGACCGATTCAAGGATGAGTTCTTTACTGACGTGACGCTGCACGATCCCGCGGCGCGGACGGAGTTCCTGATGGGACTCGATGTTTTGCCGGCGTATCGGGGGCAGGGCCTGGCGAAGGAACTGATCCGCCTGTACGCGATCTGGGGGCAGGTCAAGGGGCGCCACAGGATGGTGCTCACGGCGCACGACGAGAAGGTACCCATGTATGAGAGGATGGGATTCCGGGATCTGGGCATTTCGGATTCTGTGTGGGGCGGCGACCCCTGGCATGAGATGGAGATGCGGCTGGACGGGTGATGCCTGAGAAGCGGCCGAACGAAGCTGGCTCGGAATTATGATAAACAATTAATGCAAGGAGACAACGCAACAAATGGCAAACACAACACTGGAACAGAAACTGCAGCATGTAAAACAGACCCTGGCGCTCGCCGAGAAATACGACCACGCGGTCAATGTCCTGAGCTACGACCAGGAGACGATCTGCCCCATCGACGCGATGGAAGAGCAGGGCGAAGTCTGGGCTTTTCTCAATAACCAGTCCTACAAGCTGATCAAAGATCCTGCTTTTATTGAAGCGGCGGAATACCTTTACGAGCACAGAAGCGAGCTGGAGGAACTGGACCGCGTGATGGCGGAGCAGCTGCACAGAAATTACCTGCAGAGCAAAAATGTGACGCCTGAGCTTCAGCACGAGTTCATGCTGACTTTCAACCGCGCTTTCGTGAACTGGAGCAAGGCGAGGGAGGCAGGAGATTACAGCCTGTTTGCCCCCTCTTTGAAGGAAGTGGCGGACACCAACAGGCGCATGATCGAGCTGCGCGGCGCGGACGCTGCGGGCAAGACTGCGTATGATTCCCTGCTGGATGATTATGAGAGAGGCATGACTTCAGATGTGCTGGACGAGACCTTCGGCGCGTGCAAGGAGCGCCTGATCCCGTTGCTTGAGAGAATCCGGAAGAGTCCCAAGAAGATCCGCACGGACTTCCTGAGCCGCCGTGTTGAGGATGAGCAGCAGGCGAAGATGGTGAAATGGGTCCTCACACAGATGGGATTTAATTTCAATCGAGGTGCTTTCACGACTTCAGAGCATCCCTTTACGGCGAGCATGGGGCGGTACGACACCAGAATCACAACGCACTATTATCCGACAAGATTCCTGTCCTCGATGTATTCGACCATTCACGAGGGCGGACACGCGCTGTTCGACCAGAACCAGCCCCAGGAGAACCACGACCACTTCATCATAGGCGGCAAAACATTGGGCATGCACGAGTCGGTCTCCCGCTTCTATGAGAACCGGATCGGCCGGTCGGAAGCATTCGTACACTTCGCCTATCCCAAGGTCTGCGAGCTGTTCCCGCAGGTGATGGCAGATGTCTCCGAGAGGGAGTTTTATGAGGCGGTGAACGCGGTCAGTCCTTCGCTGATCCGCACCGAGGCGGACGAGTTCACCTACACCTTCCACATCATCATCCGCTATGAGATCGAGAAAGCGCTCTTCGCGGGCGAGATCCGCGTGGAGGACATCCCGGCGATCTGGAATAAGAAGTATCAGGAATACCTGGGCGTTTGCCCCGCTTCCGACAGAGAGGGCGCCCTGCAGGATGTGCATTGGACCTCCGGATTCGGATATTTCCCGACCTATGCCATCGGCAACTTCTACAACGCCATGTACTACAACCGCCTCAAGGAAGAGGTGGATGTAAACGCCGCGATCCGCGAAGGAAACTTCGCGCCGCTCAACGACTGGATGATCGGGCATGTTTTTAACAAGGCAGACAGACTCTCACCCAAGGAATGGATCAAAGACATCACCGGGCGCGAGTTCACGCCTGTAGACTTCCTGGACTATCTGGAGGCAAAATATTCCGAGCTCTACGGGCTGTGATCCCG
>CAMKAA010000179.1 GCA_946410365.1 uncultured Lachnospiraceae bacterium
GCGCCCGGTTTGATTACAGGCTGATCGAGAAGGAGACCACAGGAATACTGGTAGGTAAGTCCAGCAGACTGGCAGAACGGTTTGCGTCCGGGACGCCGATCGCTCTTACGGAGGCGGGGAACGAGCAGTTCGTCAGTCTCAAACAGGGCCACAGCATCAGGGTAGTGCAGGACCAGCTGTTCCGGATGCTTGATATTGATCCCAAGATCCTGATGGAAGTGGATTCCCTCGAGATGGCCAAGCGTGTCACAGTATCCTGCGGAGCGTGTATGCTGTGCCCGGATATCTATTTTGACGAAACGGTTATAAAGCAGGGGGTATTCTATCCCCTTAAAGGGGTTGAAAATAACCGGCATTTCTATGCTTGCTGGAGAAAGGGAGAAAATCTGCCGAGATATGCGGAAGATCTCATAGAGATCGTGACAGGCGTACTGGACGGCAGAAAGGCTTGGGAGATCTGATCAATGACTGGCAGCGCGGAAGACAGAAGGATCTACATACTGCGGGAGGAAAAGCCCGCGAAGGCAGTGGTAAAACTGGGGGTTCCCCTGATCGCAGGCATGTTCATCATGGTCCTGTACAATCTGGTGGACACCTATTTCATAGGACTGCTGCGGGACGATTATCAGCTTGCGGCCGTAAATCTGGCGTATCCGGTTATGATGATCTCCATCGCGATCTCGAATATGATCGGAACAGGCGCGTCCTCCCTTATAGCGAGGAGTCTCGGCGCGGGTGACAGGGAGAAAGCGGATCACACGGTGACTGCCGGTTTCGTCCTGACTGTGGTAAACAGTGTGATAGTGGCGGCTTTGGGGCTCATTCTGCTCGGTCCGATCGTGAAAGGGCTCGGCGCCCAGGCCAATACGTTTGACTATACGAGGCAGTATGTACAGGTGATCCTGGCGGGAAGCCTCTTCACGATGGGAAATTACACCTTCGGACAGCTTCTTAGAAGTGAAGGGTCCGTCAAGCAGTCTGTGGCAGGCATGATCGCAGGGACAGTGGTGAACATCATCCTGGATCCGATCTTTATTTTCGCGCTTGGAATGGAGATCAGGGGAGCAGCTATTGCGACAATCCTGGGAAATGCTGCGGGCATGTGTGTCTCTCTGTGGTTCTACCTTGGCGGCAAAACATTGCTGAGTCCGTCTCTTAAATACATCCGCCCGACTGCCGAGATCCTCAAGGAGATCTTCTGGGTAGGCGTGCCCGCGACGCTGGAGACTCTGCTTACTTCGGCAGCTTATATAGTGAACAACAACCTGGCGGTGGGATACGGAGAACTGACGGTAGCCGCTATGGGAATCGCTCAGAAGATCCTATCCCTGGGCAATTATGTGTATCAGGGATTCGCCGCCGGCACACAGCCCATCATGGGATACAATTACGGGGCGAAGAATTACCGCCGCATGATCGATGTTCTGAAGGCGGGTGTACTGGTCTGCAGCGGCACGGAGCTCTGCATCATGGCGGTGTACGGCATATTCGCGCCGCAGCTGATCGGCATCTTTACGGACTCGGCCGAGGTCATCTCGACGGGAAGCCGGGTGCTGCGGACGATCATGTGGATCCTTCCCTTTGTGGGGGCGGTCTCTATGAGCAGAATGTCTTTCCAGGCCATGGGAAAGCCCCAGTACGCTTTTGCGATCACTTTGGTCCGGCAGCTGTTCCTATACGTGCCGCTGCTGCTGATCCTGAACAGGGTATTCGGCTTCGGAGGCATGATCTGGGCGCAGCCGGTAACAGAGCTTATTATGATGGCGGCTTCCCTGACACTTTTGTACCGGGTGATCAAAAGCCACGAAATTTAATGTCAACACAGGAGAAGATCAATGCGAAAAGGAGCGATTTTTGACGTTGATGGGACACTTCTGGATTCCATGCCAATTTGGGAGAACGCTTCGGAGAGGTTTCTCGAAGGGCTGGGCATTGAGGCCGAACCGGGTCTTAATGAGACCATGTTCAGGATGAGTCTGGACGAGGGGGCAGCCTACCTGAGGTCGGCCTATAATCTTGCCATGACTGATCAGGAGATCAAGGAAGGCGTCCTTGGAGTGATCCGTGACTTCTATTTCTATAAGGCTCAGCCTAAACCGGGAGCGCTGGAATTTCTGCAGGAACTGAAAGAAAGGCATATCCCTGTTTACATTGCAACGTCAAGCAGCAGGGAACACATTCAGGCGGCCTTTGAGAGACTGCAGATGGATCAGTATTTTGACGGAATGATCACCTGCGAGGAGGCAGGAGCAGGGAAGAGTGATCCGCGGATCTTTCTGATGGCGGCGGAGCGCATGGGAATGCAGCCTGCGGACATATTTGTGTTTGATGATGTGATCCATGCTGTCAGGTCAGCCAACAGCGCGGGATTTGTAACGGTTGGCGTATATGATGATGCCAGCAGCGCGGACAACGCTGCGATGAGGGAGGAGAGCGGAATCTATATCCATTCACTGGAAAATTGGGAAGAGTTCCGCAAGACAGCGGGACTGCACTAAATACGATCGGTACAATCCATATTAAAAGGGCGCTGCTTAATGCGGCGCCCTATGTTTATGCCTTTATTCTTCTTTTTTGACCTGCACCTTTACACGTCTGACTCTCCGTTTCGAAACTTCCATGATCGTCACTTCGATATCTCTGTATCTGAAGGTGCTGTTGACATTGGGGAATCCGTTGTTGTACTCGATACACCAGCCGCCGACGGTCTCGGAATCGAAATCGAAGTCATCCTCTTTCCATCCCATCAGCTCCAGGAATTCATAGATCGGAGTGTCGCCGTCCAGCTCGTACTTTCCGTCGCCCTGTTTTACGACATCTTTTTCCACCGTGTCGGTCTCATCCCAGATATCTCCGACAAGCTGCTCCAGAACGTCTTCCATGGAGACCACGCCAAGTGTTCCGCCGTACTCGTCGGTCACTACCGCGATGTGCTGCTGCGCATTCCGCAGAGACGAGAGCACTGCAGGGAGTTTCATGGTCTTGTACACGTAGCAGGTGGG
>CAMKAA010000180.1 GCA_946410365.1 uncultured Lachnospiraceae bacterium
ACTCCCCAGAAGAACAGCGCAAGCATTCCGGGGCCTACGTGGGCGCCCGAGAACGGCTCGTGCTGGCAGATCGTAACCGGTATTCCCGGCGTGACCTTCTTCACGAGTTCCGCCAGCATGTTGGCGTCATCGAGGCAGTCTCCATGGGAGATGAAGATCTGCTGCTCCGGTGAGTCAAGTTTCTTCTCTTTATATTTTTCCACTACCGCTTCGATGGCTTTTCTGCGCCCGCGCACCTTGGTGCAGGCAACGATATGCCCTGTGCTGTCCCCATAGAGGATAGGCTTGATATTGAGTACCGTTCCGATCGCCGCAGTAAATCCGCTGACACGGCCGGTCCTCTTGAGGAAATTCAGGTCATCCACAGTGAAGTACTGACATGCGTGCTGCACTGCATCGTCCACGATCTGCGCGGCTTCCCTGACTGCAACACCCTGCCTGCTCAGCTCTGCCGCCTTCAAGGCCAACAGTGCGTTTCCGAAACCGCAGCCCTTAGAATCCACTATGTGCACAAATCTGTCCGGGAACTGCTCCATAAGTTCAACAGCTGCCGCTGTCGCGGCATTGTATGTGCCGCTGATTCCCGAGCTCATCGAAACGTAAATAATGTCCTGTCCGCTCTCAAGAACAGGGGTGAAATGCGTGAGGAAAAGCTGGGTGTTCAGAAGGCTGGTTCCTATTTTGCGGCCGTTTCTGAGCCCCTCATAGTAAGCGTGCCCGTCAAAGTGATCGACATCGCCCAGATAGACCTGCGGCTCACCGTCAACTGTATACTCACAAGGCAAAAGAGAGATTCCGTCCAACAATGACTGCGGGAGATTAGCGCTCCCGTCCGCAAACACAGCAAATGACATTTTATTGTCTCCTCTCTATATCACTCAAAGACTCTTGTGGATCAGTTCCAACACTGTATCCAGGTCTTCAGCATTCATCTGACCCGGCGCAGAGGCCTTTCCCACCGCACCGAAAGTACAAGAACTTCCAAACACCTCTCCGCACAGGCGGCTGATGAGTCCGGTGCCCGACATAGACATCGTGATGATCGGCCGGTCCGCGTATTCGGCCGTCATTTCTTCCGTCGCCAGAAGAAGGGTCAGCACATCTTTTCTGCTCTGCGGCATGACAGCGATCTTGGGTATATCCGCTCCCATCTGCTGCATTTTTTTAAGCCTGCCGACAATCTCCTCTTTTTCAGGTGTCCGGTCAAAATCATGACTTGAACCGACTATTTTAACTCCCCTTTCGTGGGCGCTCTCAATGATCTCCCTCACGATCTCATCCCCTGTGAAGATCTCGACATCTATAAGATCTGCAAAGCCGCTCCTTGCCACAGAGATATTGAGCGCTGCATAATCCTGCGGATCGATCGCTTTTTCACCGCCTTCTCTCAAAGTGCGGAAAGTAAACAGAAGGGGCGTATTACCGAGCGCACTGCGAAGTCCCTTCAGGACCTCTTCCACCGCGGCAGGGTCCGCCGCCTCCTCAAACCAGTCCGCTCTCCACTCCACAATGTCCACACGCACATCGGCGAGTGACTCCGCTTTCCGGATGATCTCTTTTCGGGTCGTTTCGACGATAGGCACAATGATCTTGGGGATCCCTTCCCCGATCCTGACGCCGCGAACTTCAATGATGTCTGTCATGACTTTCTCCTCGCAACTTTTGCAGATCAATCTTACCGCATTGCCCCATTCTCGTCAAAAAAGTACCACGTGCCGTCTATCAACTGCCGCCCGGTGACCATTGCTCCGCTTTCGCTCATGTAATAACTCTTGCCGCCGAGATTCAGCCAGCCGACGACCATCGCTCCTCCGCTGCCCATGTAGTACCAGTTACCGCCGATCTTCTGCCAGCCTGTAACCATCGCTCCGCTTCCTTCGAAGTAATACCACGTGCCACCGATCTTCTGCCAGCCGGTCTGCATCGCTCCGCTTGTGTCAAAGTAGTACCACTTACCACCGATCTTCTGCCAACCGGTCTGTCTCGCTCCGCTGCTGTTCATGTAGTACCATGCGCCGCTGATCTTCTGCCAGCCGGTCTGCATCGCTCCGCTGCTGTTCATGTAGTACCATGCGCCGCCTATATTTTGCCACCCGGTCAGCATTTCACCGCTGCTGTTCATATAGTACCACTTGTCGTCGATCTTTTGCCAGCCGGTCTGCATCGCTCCGCTTGCAGCAAAATAGTACCACTCGCCGTCGATCTTCTGCCAGCCCGTGACCATATATCCGGATGCGTTGAAATAATAAGTCCTTCCGCTTATATTCAGGAACATGCTCACGGGATAAGCGTAATCAGTCCACTGATACCACCAGCCGGTACTGTTCTTTTTCCAGGAGCCTCCAAGGACAGGTATTTCTTCCGTGATCACGTCTCCGCAGTTAGAACAAGTCTGCTCACGAATACCGGTTACCAGTCCGGTCGCTTTCCTTGTTACTACCCAGTCGCTGTAATTATGACCTATTGCAGGGATCACTTCCGTGATCACATCTCCGCAGTTCGCGCACACTTGCTCCCTGCTTCCGTCTTCTGTGCACGTCTCGTTCACTGTCACATTCCAGTCGCTGTAATTATGACCTGTCGCGGGCAGCACTTCCGTGATCACATCTCCGCAGTTCGCGCACACCTGCTCCCTGCTTCCGTCTTCTGTACATGTCTCTTCCCTGGTCACTTCCCAGTCGCTGTAATTATGGCCTATAGCGGGGAGCACCTCAATTTCGCTCTGATTGACAGCGTCACAGATTGTGCAGTGGAAGGACTTAAATCCGTCCTCTGTGCATGTCGGTTCTTCATCTATAAAGAATTCCTCCGCCCACACATGTTCCCCATAATCGTGCAGGAATAATTCCAGGTCTGTTTCTTCAAATATTCCCTGTGTATCACTGTCGTAGTAATAGGTCAGCCTTACGGTATCAAAGTAATACCCTGTATTGCCATCGCTGTCTGTCCTCGTTTCAGTTGTTCCCGCAAGAAACAGTTTGTCGGGATATCCG
>CAMKAA010000181.1 GCA_946410365.1 uncultured Lachnospiraceae bacterium
TTCAGCCTCAGGCAGATCCGGAATTTGTCAGAAGGGCGGTCAGGGAGCTGGGACTGGTTATTGACCGGGAGCGGATAGTCCTGGAGGACAATAAATACTACCCTGTAATGCACGTGAGTCACAACCGATGTGATGGCCCTGTGTGGAGAACAAGGGATGGAAGTATCGGAAATGAAGAGAAAAATCTGTTTCAGGAAGCAGAGGATCTGTTTGGACCTGTACTGCTCAGAGATCGGGACAGCATGCTGAAAAGCTATCTGCTGTGGCAGAAGGGCGTCAACGACAGGATCATGCATTCCCTGCAGAAGGCAAATAAGGCGAAGGCAGAGGCAGTGAAAGAAAAAACTGAAGAAGTTGCGCAAAAGGACAGATTGATAAGGACAGCGCTGGAATATTTTGAAATCATGGGTTAAGGAGCCACATATGAAATTGAAAGAGATCATGCAGATGCTTGAGGAAATGTGTCCCCGGAGTTTTGCTATGTCCTGGGACAATGTCGGACTTCAGGTGGGATATTCCGATAAAGAAGTCCGGACCATTGCCCTTGCCCTCGATGCCACTTCTGAGGTGATCGAAGCCGCAAAGGCGCAGGGCGCGGATCTGATCCTGACTCATCATCCCCTCCTATTTGGCGGGGTCAAAAATATCACAGACAGCGATTATGTAGGAAAAAGGATACTTGACCTTATCCAAAGCGATATCTGCTGCTATTCGATGCACACAAACTTCGACGTGCTGGGCATGGCGGACGCCGCGGCAGATCTAATGCATCTGTCAGACAGAGAAGTGCTGGAGGTAACTTACGAGGATGACATCTCAGTGGAAGGAATCGGCAGGATAGGGACGCTTCTTGAACCTGTGAAATTATCCGAATGTGCCGAAAAGGTCGCGGAAGTATTTAATATCGGGCATGTCCGGTACTACGGAGACCCTGAACAAATGCTTGTGACCTGTGCCATTCTTCCCGGCTCGGGGAAGGGAGAGATCGATCTCGCGGTAAAGGCAGGAGCAGATGTATATATAACCGGTGATATTTCCCATCACGACGGCATTGACGCCGTGGAAAAAGGAGTGGCTGTGATCGATGCAGGCCACTACGGGATCGAGAAGATCTTTATTCCTTATATGAAAGAATATCTTGAAAGAGAAGTGCCGGAACTCAGGATCGTTTCCTGCGATGCGGGCTCGCCTTTCATGGAGACGTGAGAGGCTTTACATGATAAAGATACTGCGTTATGTGTTCTTAAATCACAGAGAGGGGGATTTCAATGCCGACCGTAATGATCAAAGGAGCAATCCGTCAATATGACAAAGGAACAACCTTCGAGACTATCGTCAGAGAGTTCCAGGAGCAGTACAATAATTCCATTGCGCTTGTCTTTTTTAACGGCAAGATGAGGGAGCTTAACAAGAGACTTGAGAGAGACGGCGTGATCTCTTTTATCACCACCCGGGAAAATGCGGGGCACAATTCCTATGTGCGCACAGCGCAGATGATGCTGGTAAAAGCCGTCAGGGACGTGCTTAAGGAACAGGGAAATACTGTGCGCGTCAAAATAGAGTTCGCTTTGGGAAATGCTTTTTACTGCTCGGTACACGAAGGCGTCCGCGTAACGGATGACTTCGCGCTAAGAGTGGAAAACGAGATGAAGAGGCTCAGGGACAAAAACCTGCCGATCGTCAAGAAGACCTACCCCATTGACGACGCGATCGAACTGTTCAAGAGGCAGGGGATGCTTGACAAAGAAAAGCTTTTCCATTATCGCCGCGGATCCACTATAAACGTATACAGCATGGAAGGATATTATGACTATTTCTACGGTTATATGCTTCCTTCAGCCGGTTATGTCAATCTCTTTAAGGTCAAAGCGTATAACGGCGGCCTCCTTCTGATTCTGCCGCGCCAGGAGAATCCCTTTGAACTGGAGGAATTCGAGGATCAGGAGAGCCTGTTCGAGCAGCTTTATCTGTCCACAAAATGGGGAGATCTTGTCAACATTACAACGGTCGGCGATCTCAATGACGCGATCTGTGACGGAAACATCAGCGACATGATCCTGGTGCAGGAAGCGCTGCAGGAGCGCAGGATCGGCGAGATCGCGGCGCAGATCTTCCAGAAAAAGGACACGAAGATCGTTCTTGTGGCGGGACCTAGTTCTTCCGGCAAGACCACGTTTGCTCACAGACTCGCAATACAGCTCAGATCATTTGGTTTGAAACCTCATATCATCAGTATGGATGACTATTTTGTCAACCGAGAGCAGACGCCGATCGACATCGACGGCAACTACAATTATGAAGTCTTTGAAGCGCTCGATATTGATCTGTTCAACGACGATATGCTCGATCTGCTCGACGGCGAGAGAATTGAGATGCCCCAGTTTGATTTCAAGGCGGGCAAAAGGGTCTACAAGGGAAGGTTCCTTCAGCTTGGCAAAGAAGATATCCTGATCATCGAGGGCATTCACGGACTTAATCCCAAGACTTCCGAGGAACTGCCCAAAGAGAATATTTTCAAAATATACATCAGCTGCATGACCAGCCTGAATATCGATGAACACAACAGGATTCCGTCTACGGACGCAAGACTTTTGCGGAGAATGGTAAGAGACGCCAGGACCAGAGGAAACTCGGCTCAGCATACCTTTGAACTGTGGCCCAAGGTCAGAATGGGAGAAGATATGAATATCTTCCCCTATCAGGACGACGCGGACGCGGTGTTCAATTCTGTTTTGATCTATGAACTGGCTGTGATAAAGCAGTTCGCGGAACCTCTTCTGTTTAACGTAAGACAGAATGAGCCGGCTTATTACGAGGCGAAGAGACTTTTAAAATTCCTTGAGTACTTTGTCGGCGTAGACACGGCGGCGGTTCCCACAAACTCACTTCTGCGGGAATTTGTGGGCGGAGGATGTTTCCACGCCTGAGTTGACAACTGTCAGACTCGCGAGTAAAATGCATAAGGATATAAGCA
>CAMKAA010000182.1 GCA_946410365.1 uncultured Lachnospiraceae bacterium
GATCGGGATTGCTCGAACCGGGGATCACGACGATGCCTCGCTGCAGATCCCAGCGGAGGATGACCTGGGCGGAAGATACTCCGTGAGCTTCCGCTATTGCACAAATGATCTCATCTCCCAGAAGTTCCGCTGTGTATCCCCGGCCTCCCAGCGGATACCAGCACTGCACAACAATTCCTTTTTCCTGGATGAACGGCACTACTTCCTGCTCTTGGTAATAGGGATGTATCTCATTCTGCACCAGTGCAGGTGTGATCGTTACCTGCGGCAGGAAAGAGGTCAATTCTTCGATATACCAGTTGGAGAGACCGAGTGAATGAATCTTTCCCTGCTCCACATACTTCTCCATAGCTTTGTACGCCTTTACGTCGTTTGTTCCGGGATGGTGAAGCAGCATCATGTCGATATACCCAATGTCCAGTTTTTCCAGCGCCATGTCGATTGCTGCTTCCGGGTCATGAAACTGATTCGGGTAAATCTTGGTGATCACAAAAATGTCCTCACGGGGAATGCCGTACTCTGCCATAGCCTGCCGAATGCCTTCACCCACTGCCTCTTCGTTTCCATACATATATGCGGTATCGATCAGCCTTCCGCCGTTTGCCAGCAGTGCCATGACAGAATTGACACAGGCATCGTGATCGAGGGCGTAAGTACCGAGCCCCATGATTGGCATCGTATATCCGCTGTTCAACAAAACAGTTCTCCTCTCAAAATCAAAAACACCCGTACGTCTCTCAACAGTCGTCTGACTCTCCATAGACGCTGTTCCATCGGGCTCCTCTGTACGTGTAATATCGAGTGTGCTCTGAACTTCCGTATCCGGGGTGAAACCCGCTTGTACCGCTGCCCGGCAGGCAGACAGGCAGATCAGAACAAGCGCAAATGCCACAAATACCGCAAGTCGTTTCTTCCTGTTCATGATCTGCCTCCGCCCTAATAGATTATTTCAAGTATTCCTCAAAGAAGCTCTGAAGCTTGTCAAAGGGGATCGCTCCTTTGCCGCCGCCGTCATACAAGTCCGTATGGGAAGCGCCGGGAATGATCAAAAGTTCCTTGTTGTCAGTGTACTTGCTGTCCTTCACCATATCAGCATAGGCGTCTTTGCCGAAATAACAGGAGTGTGCCTTGTCGCCGTGCATGATAAGGACTGCAGATCGGATCTCATTGGAGTATTGCAGGATCGGCTGATTGATAAAGGATTCGCATCCGATCACATTCCAGCCGCCGTTGGAGTTGAGGGACCGGGCATGGTAGCCCCGCGGGGTCTTGTAGTAGTCGTAGTAGTCCTTTACAAAGTAGGGCGCGTCTTCCGGCAGGGGATCGACGACACCCCCGCCGAGCGTGTATTCTCCGGCCTTCAGATCAGCCAGGCGCTGGGCGCACATGGCAGCGCGCTTGGCATAACGAGCTTCTTCGCTGTCTTCGGCATCGAAATAGCCCTTGGCGTTCACACGAGTCATGTCGTACATGGTCGAGACCACCGTCGCCTTGATGCGGGTGTCCAGAGCTGCGGTGTTCAGGGCCATGCCGCCCCAGCCGCAGATGCCGATGATGCCGATACGGGCAGGATCCACTCTGTCGCTCAGGGAGAGGAAATCCACCGCAGCCATGAAGTCCTCGGTGTTGATGTCGGGGGAGGCCATATAGCGCACGTTGCCGCCGCTCTCGCCAGTGAAGGACGGGTCAAAGGCAATCGTCAAAAAGCCGCGCTCTGCCATGGTCTGCGCGTAAAGGCCGGCGCACTGCTCCTTGACTGCGCCGAAGGGGCCGCAGACGGCGATCGCCGGAAGTCTGCCCTCCGTGTTTTTCGGCACATACATGTCGGCTGCCAGCGTGATCCCGTAACGATTGACAAAGCTTACCTTGCAATGATCCACTTTTTCGCTCTTCGGGAAGGTTTTATCCCACTCCTGCGTCAGCTTCAGATTTTCGATTTTCATCATAATGCTCGCTCTCCTTCTCTCATTTGCGCTCGCTCAGGAGCTTGCCGCCTACGGCAATGTTTTCCGTAGGATATTCTTCGACGAACATGGTAAAGGCCGGCTCGGGAATCCCCGTGATCTCTGACGCCAGCTGAGTCATTCTCTGTGCCAGCTCTGCTTTCTGTTCCTTCGGAAGCGGGGCAATTTTCATGGTGATCAACGGCATAATTCATTCTCCTTCACATCTGTTGTGCTTTCCGGATGAGCAGATCCAGACGGTCCAACTGCTTCTGGCGGACATGCAGCGCGTCCAGTTGGTCACAGCGGCAGCTGCGCAGGCAGCGGACCAGATCCTCCTTCGCGCCGGAGGCGTAGAGCGCCTCGGCCCTTGCAATGCTGGATTCATCGCATCCGGCATCTTCCATTCGACTGCGAAGGGTGATTCTTTCGTCCATATCTGATTCCTCCGTTTCCTTTCTGCATAAACATTATAGCGGATTGCTTTTTCATGCGCTAATGGTTATAATGAATATCATAAAATGCCAATATGGAATATCGCAAGGAAGGGAGTGTTGATTTTTTGGAGATCCGGATCTTACGTTATTTTCTCGCAGTAGCGCGGGAAGAGAATATGACCAGAGCCGCCGAAATGCTTCATGTTACACAGCCGACGCTTTCCAAGGCGCTGAAATCTCTGGAGGATGAACTGGGTAAAAAGCTGTTTACCCGTCACAGTTTCAGCATTGCGCTCACAGAAGAAGGCGCTCTCCTTCGGGATCGTGCAGAGGATCTTATCTCGATGGCAGACAAGATCGAAAAAGAGTTCCTGTCGCTGGACGATCTTACAGGCGGCGATCTGTATTTTGGTCTTGCAGAGTCCTATCAGATTCGATACATTGCTCGGGAACTTCGCGTTCTGAAGCAGCGGTACCCCGGTCTGAAATACCATATTACGAGTGGCGACACGGAACAGGTCACGGAGAGACTGGACAAGGGCCTGCTGGATTTCGCCGTTATCTGTGATGCGCCCAATGAGAGAAA
>CAMKAA010000183.1 GCA_946410365.1 uncultured Lachnospiraceae bacterium
ATCCGGACGTAGTCGGCTGGACAATGGAAGGCGATGAAGCTCACGGCGGAAACGGCCTTGCAGTCGTCCTCACAAACAGGACCGGCGGCGATAAGGCAATGTATGTCGGAGAACAACACGCCGGCGAGACCTGGATCGATACTCTCGGCAATCTCAAGCACGAGGTCTCTATCGATGAGGAGGGATACGGTGTATTCAGCTGCGCAGACGGATCACTGAGCATCTGGATAAAAAAGTAATAATTTTACAGTATAAAAAAGATATGCCTTGTCAGAATACTATCTGACAAGGCACATCTTTTTTTGATTTCAGTCCAGATCTTCTCCTCCGGATCCGATCACTTTCTTATACCAATAGAAAGAATCCTTGCGGCTTCTGGAAAAATCTCCGGATCCGTCATCATGTCTGTCCACATAGATAAATCCATATCTCTTCGCGTACTGGCCGGTTCCGGCGGAGACCAGATCGATGGGGCCCCAGCTGGTGTATCCGATCAGAGGTACGCCGTCCTCAAGAGCCTCTCCCATCGCTCTGATGTGCTCCCTGAAATAGGCGATCCTGTAGGGATCGTGGATCGATCCGTCCTCTTCTACTTTGTCAAAGGCGCCGAATCCGTTTTCAACGACCATCAGAGGAATCTTCGGATATCTGTCGTGCAAGTATATAAGTGTATAGCGAAGTCCGTCCGGATCGATCTGCCAGCCCCAGTCTGAAGCCTTCAGATAGGGGTTTTTCGCGTTTTTGACCATATTTCCGGCCGTCATCTCCACCTCAGGATCTTCTGTGATACAGCCTGACTGATAATAGGAGAAGGTGTACATATCCACCGTCCCCTCCCTGAGGATCTCCCTGTCTCCTTCCAAAATGAAGGAAGTGTCGATCCCGTTGTCTCTGAAGAATTTGAACGCGAAATCCGGATACTCGCCGCGCACCTGCACGTCGCCGCACAGATTGTTCTTAAAATTGTCCTCCCACTGCGCTGCAAGAACATCCCTGGGATTGGGAGTCAGCGGATATACAGTCACATGCGCGATCATATTGCCGATCACGAAATCAGGGTTGATCTCATGCCCCAGCTTCACAGCGAGGGCCGAAGCCACAAACTCGTGATGCAGCGCCGTATAAGTCGTCTGCATATCACTCTTAAGCTCATTGAGCGGAATCCGGTGGTCAGCTTCAATATCGCTCTTGTCCATGATCCCGAGACCATACAGATTTCCGATCCCGCCCTCTCCCATGCAGGGGATATTGATCTCATTAAAAGTAAGCCAGTATTTGACCTTATCCTTATATCTGCGGAAAACAGTCTCTGCATAGCGGAGAAAGAGCCCGATGGTCTCTCTGGAATAAAAGCCGTTATATTTTGTCACGATGCTCCAGGGAATTTCGTAATGGCACAGGGTCACCAGCGGCTCAATTCCGTACTTCGCGCACTCGTCGAATACCTTGTCATAGAACGCCAGTCCCGCCTCATTGGGCTCCTCATTGTCTCCGTCAGGGAAGATCCTTCCCCAGTTGATGGAAAGCCGGAAACACGTAAATCCCATCTCCGCGAACAGCGCGATGTCCTCTTTATATCGGTGATAAAAGTCGATCGCCTCATGGCTGGGATAAAATGCCGTCGGATCTGTCTTGGGGAGAAAAGTCCTGGGCGTGTTCACATCGCCTCCGAGCAGCATGTCCGGGACGCTGAGTCCCTTGCCGTCCTCCAGATAGGCTCCCTCGCACTGATTGGCCGCTACAGCGCCTCCCCACAAAAAATTCTCAGGAAATCTCATCGTTGCCTCCTTGTCATTTATTCATCATTTACTCTGTACAAACCATCCGCTTACTGTTTCACAAATTCCGTCCAGGTCGCCAAAAGTTGAATAATCCCGGGTTTCCATCTCTTCTCCCGTGATCTCGTTGGTCTCTTTTCTGCTTTCTATCTCGAGCTGTACGTCAGGCGTCACTCCTTCCTCGAGGTCCGAGCCGCTCTCATCCGTAAGCTTAAACTTGCTGCCGGAAATGGAGATCTCAAATCCCTCGCTCAGCACAGCTTTCTGTACACTGCAGGATCCTCCTCCGGATCTGTCTCCGATCACCATTCCGCCTTCTTCCTTCACAAGGAAGGGAAACAGATTTCCGCAGGAGAAGGAGGCACCGCTGGTCAGCACCGCGTAATTGAAATCATAGCTGACCTCTTCATCCTCCGCGTTAAACTCTCCGTCCAGGTTTCTGTCCACGTCAAAAAATACATTGAAGTACTGCTTACTGAGCTCGTCATATCCGCGGAGATGGTCTCTGCCGGTCATAAGTGACAAGGCGCCTGCAACAGAATCCGAATACCCGCCGGGATTTGTGGCAAGATCAAAGACCACATTCTTTATTCCTTCGTCCTCAGAAGCCCTGATAAGTCCCTTTGCCACTGTTCCCATCGTATCATCGGGAATCTCTCCTTCCCCTCTGTAATATGCGTTCCATCTGTCTTCATCAACAGAGAACGAACGCAGAAGGATTATTGCTGTATCTCCGTACCTGTGGTACCCCGATTCCAAATACTCCTCAGGGCGCACGCTGTAAATGCCCTGATTGGCACTGCTGATCTTCCTGACAAAATCCGAGATCCCATAACTGTCGAACTTGGACCAGGTATACTCCCGAAATGCCTGATACTTCTCCTGCTCGGCATCAACCACACCTATGGACAGCGTAGTATTGTTGTGCCCGTCCTCAAGAGGCCTTTCAGAGAGCCTGTACATACCAAACCAGAATTCCCTAAAATCCCTCGAAGTCAGTTCCTGCCGAAGTTCTCTCCCTGTATCGCCAAAAGCCGCAAGGGCTGCGTCAAACCCCTCATTTCTCAGAAGTTCAGGATCCAGCTCTGTTTTGCCGGGATAGCCATACATATATTGGAAGATAAAGCCCAGATCCCCATAGCTGTAAACCGTCAGGTCCCTGGCCCGCT
>CAMKAA010000184.1 GCA_946410365.1 uncultured Lachnospiraceae bacterium
CGATTCTTGTCTGTATGTACTGAGGATGTGTGGTGTCTTTTTCTATTTTTTTCCTGAGGGATGCCATGAAAACTCTGAGGGAAGCGAGATCGCTGTCAAATGTATTGCCCCAGATGGCATCTGTCAGGTATGTGTGGGTAAGTGTCTTGCCGATATTCTTACAGAACAGGCACAGCAGTTTGTACTCTATGGGCGTGAGGGCCAGTTCCTCCCCGTTCATGTATGCAGTGCCCGCGGCAAAATCTACCTTCAGATCTCCGTTTTCGAAGATATGGGAGTTCATGTTTCCCTGGGAGGCGGCAGCAAGGCGCCTCTGAGTGACACGCAGTCTCGCCAGGAGTTCATCCACGGAGAAGGGCTTAGTCAGGTAGTCGTCAGCTCCCGCGTCCAGTGCCTCGATTTTGTCAGTGTCTTCGCTCCTCGCGCTGATGACAATGATCGGGACAGCGGACCAGGTGCGGATCTTGCGGATCAGGTCCACGCCGTCCATGTCCGGCAGCCCAAGGTCAAGGAAGATGACGTCAGGATTGTGGGATGTGATCTGCAGGAGAGCGTCAGAGGCTGAAGCTGCGGTCAGATACTTATAGTTGTGAATACCAAGAGTTGTAGTCATCAGATTCAGGATCAGCTTATCGTCCTCCACAACCAGGACCACAAATTTATTCATGCAGTGTCACCTCCTTCTTGGGCAGAGTAAAGGAAAATACACATCCGTGGGGAATATTGTCGTCCAGCATGATCTCGCAGCCGTGCGCCCGGATGATGGACCGGCACAGGGCGAGCCCAAGGCCGAGACTGCGCTTGGAATCCGTCACTTTTTTGCTCCCGCTGTAGAACATCGTGAACACGCTGTCTTTCTCTGAATCCGGGATTCCAGGCCCGTCGTCTGCTACGATAACTTTGGCGCAATCGCCCATGTTAACGCTGCTGATCCGGATCGTGGAGCCCGGGGGAGTGTACTGGATCGCGTTGTTGATAAGGTTTATGAGAACCTGCACGATCAGGCGTCCGTCCACATCGATCAGGATCGTCTCTTCGGAGGGCTCCGCGATGATCGTATACTGGGAGGCGCGTCTGTCTATATGCAGAAGAGCTTCCGAGATAATGTCATCGAGGAGTTCCAGTTTGCGGTGGAGCTTCATGCTTCCGTCCTCGATGCGGCTGACGGCCAATAGGTTTTCCACAAGGCTGATCAGCCAGACCGAGTCGTCGTAAATATCTGTGTAGAGCCGCTGCCGCGTCTCTTCCTCGAAACTGTCGCCGGAGCTGAGAAGATTGCTGGCGTTTCCGGATATGGAAGTCAGCGGCGTGCGCAGATCGTGGGATATGGAGCGCAGGAGATCGGCCCTCAGTCTCTCATTTCTGCGTCTGAGCTCCGCTTCCTCCTTCTCCCTCTGGATCCGCTCTTTTTCGAGGGCCATGGAGCACTCGCCGAGGATCGATACGATCAGCGAATGGTCGAACTGCCCGGGCTGTCCGGTCGGATCCATAGGATCTGCCTGTTCTTCTACGGGATCATATCCGGCTACGGCGTATACGTGATCGTTGCTGCTCACCGGAAGAAAACGAAGGGGGCTTGACGGAAACATTGTGGTACCGTTTCCTGCCCGTTCATTTTTTAAAAAGACCCATCTGACGGCAGCCAGGCTCTTGTTGTCCGTCGGGATCTCCTTCGGAGAGGCTTCTCCGGGAGAAAAGAGCAGACAGGTCTCGGGGCCTCTGTTCCTGTCATACAGGTGTACCGGCTTGTTTGTGAGCTTGGTGAGCTGCCCGCCGGTGGTGCTGAGGATCTCATTGTAATCGCTCAGCTTGTGGAGCTGGCTCGCTGTATCGGACAGAAGCTTTGTGCGCGCGTACATCAGATCAGACTGTACGGCGATCGCTTTAAGCCTTGCCGCGGTCGAACCTGCAATGAGTGAGACGATCAGCATTACGACAAATGTGACCGGATATTCCGCGTCGTAAGCGTGAAGCGTGAACAGCGGTTCAGTGAAAAAGAAGTTAAACACGATCATTGCTTCGAAGGAAACAATGAAATTGGTGATATAACTCGTGGCTATTACTGCCGAGAGCAGGACTCCCAATATATAGACTGAGATGATCGTCGCGTCTGAGAAGCCGAACCATCGAAACAGAATGCCGATGAGTGTACAGACTACAAGTACGGCATTACAGATCAAAAAATCGAGGGCCAGATTTCTGCTGCTCCTGGCGTTTCGGGGAATGATCGACGCTACTCTGCGGCGAAGATCGCTGAGGCTTGAATCCGTGTTTTTTAGTTCAAACATTTATCGATGTCCTTATTCTTTCCAATGACCATGAGAGTCTGGTTGCTTCGAAGAGGAGCATCGGGGTTGATGTCGGTTATCAGAAGTTCGCCCTGTTTGATCGCGAAGACGTTGATCTTGTGCCTGCGCCGCAGATCCAGGGATACCAGACTCTTTCCTATCCAGTTGTCGGGGATCGAGATCTCATAGACTGCATATTCCTCGCTGAGAGGAGTGTAGTCTAAAATATGGTTTGAACTATAGCGTATTGCGGTCCATTCGGCAAGTTGTCTTTCGGGATAGATCACCTCATCGGCGCCGTTTCTTGCAAGGAACCGCGCGTGAACATCTCTTGCGGCTCTTGCCACTACGTGCTGCGCGCCCAGGTCCTTTAAAAGCGCTGTAGTTTCCAGAGAGCTCTGGAAGTCGTCACCGATCGCGACAATACAGACGTCATAATTGCGGACGCCGAGAGTTTTCATAAAATCTGCCCGCGTACTGTTGCCGATAAGACCATCTGTAACATAGGGAAGTACAGTGTCGACCCGATCTTCGCGCACATCAATGGCCATGACCTGATGCCCCAGCTCACTGAGTTTTCTGGCGCAATGCCTTCCGAATCTTCCAAGTCCTATAAGTAAAA
>CAMKAA010000185.1 GCA_946410365.1 uncultured Lachnospiraceae bacterium
CCGGTTCCTCTTCTGGATCCGGCACCGCCCGCAAGTTTGTATACAGAGTCGTCGATCACGTCGATCTGGCGGATCAGCTGCGCGTCTTTGTAAAGCCTGGGATCCTTGTCAAAGAATCCTTCGATATCGGAGAGAATGACCAGCTTGTCCGCCTGGCACAGGACAGCAACTACCGCCGAGAGGACGTCGTTGTCACTAAAGAGCCTCTCCTCCGACTCGATCTCCGTATAACTGACAGAGTCGTTCTCGTTGACGATAGGGATCACGCCCGATTCAAGAAGCGCCGAGAAAGTATTGCTGAGATTCTCTTTCTTTTCTTCCTGCGCGATATCCTCGGCGTTAAGAAGGATCTGAGCGACCGTCTTGTCATAGTAGCCGAAGAACTTGTCATACAGGAACATGTTCGCGCACTGTCCCACTGCTGCCGCCGCCTGCTTCATACGCATTGTGGTGGGCTTCTCTTTCATGTGCATCTTGTTGGCGCCGACCGCGATCGCGCCTGAGGAGACAAGAATGACTTCGTGTCCCATATTCTGAATATCCGAAAGGACCATGGCAAGTTTTTCCATTGTCCGGAGATTGCTGTTTCCCAGTTCATTTGTCAGAGTCGATGTTCCGACCTTAATCACAATTCTGTCTCTTTTCACGATAGATCCTTTCGAAATTTGGTTTACATGCATCTTAATAGAATATAATGATCGCCGTTCCGGTGTCGACCGCCTCGTAGATATCCCGCGCGGCGCTAAGCGGAATGTTCACACAGCCGTGAGATCCGTTTCCCTTGTAGATGCTGCCGCCGAAGGAGTATCTCCAGGTCGCGTCGTGCAGGCCTTGTCCTTCATAGAAAGGCATCCAGTAGTTCACTTCCGTCTCATATTCGTCCTCGCCGTTGCCGCCGGTGAGAACGGAAGGGCTCTCCTTGTATGCAAGGGGGAAACAGCCCGTCTGAGTCCCGTGATCATTTGTCACATCACCGGAGACGCAGTTGCATTCGGTGTAGACTTCCCCGTCCTTGTAGTACCACACGTGCTGCGCGGAGAGATCAACTTCGATATAAGTTCCGTCGAGATCATCCACCCCGTTTCTTCTCAGGTAATAGGGGTTGCCCCAGGAGTTCTTCTCCAGATATACAGGCTCTCTGGTCACATGGCTCCTTGACTCAATGTCTTCCCTGATCTGCTCCGCCTCTTCCTCCTCAAGGATCGTATAGCCGTAGTCATTCCGGGAAGCTTTGATCGTGATCTCCCCCCTGAGCGTAGAGTCAAACTTTCTTTCAATATAGCGCGTATTATATTTTGCCGCCAGCTCTTCCACAAAAGCCTCGATCTTCTCGTCACTCAGTTCCGCTTTTCCGTCTTCTATATCCATGAACAGGTCACAGATTTCCAGAAGATCATATTCTTCCTTCTCATCGCCGAAAGTATATGTGAGCCCGGCACCGGAGAATTCATTCGCGGCGTCTCTCTTCCCTATGAGGCCGGCGTCGTCTCTGTAGATCTGCGGTTTTTCGCAAAGTTCCCAGGGGAATTCGAAACTGCCGTAAAGATCTTCCTCAGAGTCCAGTGTCCGGCTGATGCAGTCCCTCACAAAACTCTGCAGCTGCTGATCCGAGATCTCATTTCCCTGGATCTCCTCTTTGATCGCCAGCGCATCCGCCTGGCTGTCATAGTAGAGATAGGCGTCCTGCGAAGGATATCTTGCCGTCTTCAGCGCATCCGCCCTCACCTGTTTCTCAAAGACTTCCGTGTTTTCCTGCGGCCGCACGTCGATCACGCATTCATATCTGTCAAATATACTGCGGAGCACATTCGAATTGCTCTTCTGTTCAGAGGACACGGTCTGCAGATCGCCGCTTAGTTTCTCCCTGTCGATCTCATAGCCGTAAAAAGAGAGATTTCCCCGCAGGTCCTCATTTTCATTCTCGGTAATGACGATCTCAGAGTCCGCGTACTTGTCGTGAATGAGCTGCAGCGCCGCGTCAACCGACATTCCGTAAACATCTTCACCGTCCACGAGGGTTCCCTTGAGGAAACCGCTGTTATTGCTCTCACAGTAAAATCTGTATCCGTAATAAGTACCCATTCCGATGATGGCAGAGACTCCGTACATCGCCGCAAGCTTAAGCAGAATGTTCTTTTTCGCCGAACGTCCGCTCTTTCGTCCCGCATCTATCATACTTCGTGCCTCCTTAATGTAAATCGAGACTAATATTATCACGATTCCATTACCGCGTAAATTGTGTTTTTTTTCGTAATCAGGAGATTTCTTGAAATTTTCTCCGCGTATTTGTGATAATATGTAACTGTTTTATGAGCAGATATAAGGATATGTCTTCATAAAATGCTTCAAATCAGAAAACGGAGGAGATTATTTATGAATAATGATACAGGGAAATTTCCGGAGCTCTTCGGCAGCATGGTGTTCAATGAAGATACCATGAAGGAGCGCCTTTCCCCCAGCTGCTACAAGCAGTGGAAGAAAAGTGTCAGCGACGGAACTCCCCTCGATATATCGACAGCAAATGAGATCGCGGAGGCCATGAAGCAGTGGGCTGTTGAAAAGGGAGCCACCCATTATACGCACTGGTTCCAGCCCATGACCGGCGTGACTGCGGAGAAACACGACAGTTTCATTTCTCCCGAGGAGAAGGGCAGGATCGTGCTGGAGTTCTCCGGCAAAGAACTGGTCCGTGGTGAGCCCGACGCCTCTTCATTTCCGTCCGGCGGTCTTCGCGCCACCTTCGAAGCCAGAGGATACACGGCCTGGGATCCCACTTCCTTCGCATTTATTAAGGAAAAGTCTCTGTGCATCCCCACGATCTTCTGCTCCTATTCCGGGCACGCGCTGGACAAGAAGACTCCTCTTCTGCGCTCCATGGATGCTGTGAGCAAACAGGCAGTCCGTATTCT
>CAMKAA010000186.1 GCA_946410365.1 uncultured Lachnospiraceae bacterium
CGCCGCGCTCTATCTTGCTGACGTCGGAGGCTGTGAGGCCGTCAACCTTTTCCGCGAGACCTGCTTGTGTGAAGCCTTTCTCTGTACGCGCCTTTTTGACAAGATCTCCTAATTTCTTGGACATAGATCCATCCCCCTTTCTGCAGCTCCCTGCTTGAGCGGCATCCTGCCGCATAATTCTTTATACTTATATATCTGATTATACAACGCCAGCCTGCTTGCAAAAAGGCATTGGTGCTGTATCTTTACATCAATCCTCTAAATCACTATGATAAAACCTAGTAACAATACACGATAAAATGTTAAACATTATATTGAATGCACAGTTTCATCACATATTTGCATTTCCTATGTCATTAATGAATAGCAAAATATCTAATATGAGTATTTTACAATATCCCGTCCGTGAATTATCATCAAGAAAAAAAGGAGGACAAACAGACAATGAAAATATTCCAGACAAAAATGATCAGCGTTCTGCTTCTGAGCGCAGTGCTCCTCTCCTCCTGCGGATCCGCGACTGCCGCGGCCTCCGCACAGGAAAACACCGAAACGGCTGCAGAAGCCGCATCCGTTCAGGACGCTGAAACGCCTGATACCGCATCCAATTCAAAACAGGAAAATACAGATACTTCCGATACTTCCGCCGCAGAGGCCCAGAGCCTTAGCGGTATCTACGCCATGCCCACTTACGATACTGTTCCCGAAGAACTCCTCGAATGGCACGACGACGTGGATTACGGCACGATCGACGAAAATGTAGAATACTATTCTACAACCGCAGGCGACATCAAATACTGCAACGTGCTCCTGCCCGCCGGTTATGACGAATCTCAGGAATACCCCGTTTTCTACATGATCCACGGATGGGGCGGCGCGTACGACTCCCATGTCTATGACGGCTCAAGCCTGCAGATCCTTTACGGCAATATGCTTAATGAAGGTCTCACCGTTCCGATGATCATAGTCGGCGTCGATATGTACACCGATCCTCTGGCGGACAAGGATTCCAAATCCGAGGAAGAGATGCGGCTCTCCTATGACAAGACGGTCGAAGACGTCGGTCTGGACCTGATGCCTTTCATCGAAGAGCGCTACAGTGTTAAGACCGGACGCCTGAACACAGCGATCTCCGGAGTTTCCCAGGGCGCGACGACTTCCCTTGCCACAGGTTTCAGATGGCAGTCCAAAATAGCGTATATCGCAAGCCTTGCTCCCGACCCGGGCGTAATTCCCACCCCTTACTACGCGGGAACATACTGGAACTGGCCTATCTTCGACGAATTCTTTATCGAGTCCGAAGAGACTATGCCCCGCTACATCTACCTGTCTGTAGGCACCGAAGACCCCTGGAACGTTGAGGTTACCGCTTACTACGGAGAAAAAATGGATGAAAAAGGCATCCCCAACCAGAATGACCTTGTGGAAGGCTATGGTCACGACGGCGACTTCTGGGACCTTGGCCACTACAACTTCCTGCAGAAGATCTTCTTAGACTAAAAACTCAGACAGAGTCCCTGAATTGACAAAGAGACCGGCGCATCCCGTACAAGGACGCGCCGGTCTTTTCTTACATTCAACTCTCTTATACCACTTCAAAGACCAGGATTCTCTCCCGCCGGTCATAGTTCTCATACAGCTCCGTGCAGTCGATCTCATCCACAAACTGCAGATTGTCCGCTGTCATAAGGGCAGCCACCTCAGATTCAAATGGATAGTAAAAAAACAGATACATCTGCCTCGGATTCTCAAAATAGGACTGCTGTATTTTGCCAAGGACCGCTCTCAGGACTTCCTCCGCGAAAGGATTGAAGAAATAAAAGCAGTCCTCGTCCTGAATCTGATAATTCCTGGCATCGTCACACACAAAGCGGATGCCCTCTTTGTACGCAGCCGGGAGCTTCGACTGCTCCAGGTTCTTCACTGCCTCCTCACAGAGTTCCCGGTCAAACTCGATTCCCGTCGCTCGGCAGCCCGTTCTGGAGCTGAGAAAGATCGCTGTGCGCCCCTTCCCGCACCCATAGTCGAGCACATGACTGTCGGAAGAAATGTAACCGCTGTCAGCAAGAGCCTCCAGAATACAGTAATCCGTGGGCTCATAGGGATTGCAGGCTTCTTCGATAAAGTGATCGACTTTCCCTGCAGTCCTGATATTCAGTTTCTTCTCCCACCACTGTTCCGACATTGAATTCTCAATCCAGCCAATACACCCTGTTCTTCTTTCGCGGTGCCGGGCTCGGTATATCACCGTCGATATATCCGACTGCACAGTGACCGATACCTTCCCAGTTTCCATCTATCCCGAGTTTTTCCAATATGAATTTGTACTCAGGCAGCCAGAATTCCTCCTTGGCTCTGTGGACCCAGATACTGCCAAGTCCTAGTGAGTGCGCAGCGAGCAGCATATTCCCGATCACAAGGCTTCCGTCATAGAGATGCGTCGGATGGTCTTTATCTCCAAGAACGATCAGGATCACCGGCGCGCCGTGAAAAGGATCTGTTTCCTTTTTCATGCCCCCGATCAGGCGGTTTGACTCTGAGAGCATGTCACGGATTTTCTTATTCGTGACAGCCAGTATGATCGTTGCCTGTTCGCCCCTGCCGCTGGGAGCATAAAGGCCTGCCTCAATGATCTGTTCGATATCTTCCTTCGGCGGCATTTCCGGCTTGAAGCTGCGTATACTCCGGCGCTCCTCCATGGCCCTGATTATATCGTTCATGGTGTGTTCCTCCCTATAAGATCATAAGCTGTATTGCTAATCTACATGTCCACCCTATCACATTTTCACTAAGTTTTCCACCCGTCAAAAAAGAGCCCGCCGCCATTGCGATGAGCTCTTTTCAGCTATGATATTATCTTTGTCCGTCCGGTCCCATGTCTCCGCCGTGCAT
>CAMKAA010000187.1 GCA_946410365.1 uncultured Lachnospiraceae bacterium
ATGGAGGTCCCCTGCTGCGGAGGTCTCCAGAGAGCTGCAGAGAATGCGCTTAAGGCAAGCGGCAAGTTCATCCCCTGGCAGGTCGTAACGATCTCCAGAGACGGACGGATCCTGGACTGATTCATAGGAGGAAAACTGAGGATGCCGAAGCTCGAAAGCCAAGTAAAATTCAAGGGTTTCTGGCAAAAAAGTCTGGCAAGTACGGTCTCAAAGCCGCCCGCCGCGCTCCGCAGTTCAGCAAGCGTCAATTGAGACCAAGAGAGATGCAAAAAACCCTGGAAATTCAACGTTTCCGGGGTTTTTCCATACATGAGAAAACTTTTCTTGATTTATTTCGGGAATGGAATATAATATAGAGTGATATTAGATGTCGCTAACTATAGTTGAACATCTTATTCTGAGAGATTTGCTGTGGGAGAAATAGAAGTGCAGAATTGAAGGGATCCCTGTCCGTTCAGAAGACTGCCCGATTTCCATAATAGTTAGTCTTGGCTAACATATATAAGATATGTTTCATATGCTTTTCAACGAATATGGGGACAGGAACGATCCGAACGTTGCTATGACTTGGAATAGAAAATAGAAAAGAGGACTGTGATATGATCAAAACAAGCATGAAGATCGACGGCATGATGTGCGGGATGTGCGAGGCGCATGTCTGTGACGCAATCCGCAAAGCGGTACCATCCGCGAAGAAAGTCTCCGCTTCCAGAAGTAAAAAAGAAGCCTCTTTCCTGGCAGAAGAGGCCGTTGATGCCGACAGCCTGAAAGCTGCCATCAACGCCACAGGGTACACCTGCCTGGGAATCGAATCCGCACCCTATGAAAAGAAAGGCTTGTTCGGAAGGAAATGAAATATCATATGGAAACATGCAACATAACACAATAAGAGGAGATATATTGTATCACGAGCAGGAGATCTTCTTTCAGGAGAGGGTCTCCTGGTTTTTCTCCTGTTGATCAACATAGTCATTTTGAGCGTCTATGACTTTGTTTCTTGACTCCAGATTCGGATCATGATAAGATAGTCATACCGCAGAGAAATGACTATGTTAAGCTCTGATAAGAGGAAAATGAATGAGATCGCTGGACTATAAAACCGAATATCAGAAACTGCTGTCTCCCGAGATCGTGTCCTATCTGGCCCAGATCCACGAGCAGAAAGGACTGCAGATTCTGTTTTTGGGAGCAGAGAAAGACGCCCTGGCCGAGCTGCTGGAGATTGCGAAGATCCAGAGTACGGAGGCATCCAACCGTATTGAGGGAATCATAACCACCGACGAGCGGCTGAAAAAAATCGTGATGAACAAGACAACCCCGAAGGGTCGGAGCGAGAGGGAGATCGCCGGTTATCGTGACGTGCTGAACACGATTCATGAGCACTATGACTATATTCCCATCAAGCCCGGCACAATCCTACAGTTGCATCGGGATCTATATAAATACAGCAATTCTGCCAGCGGCGGCGACTTCAAAAACACTGATAACGTGATTGCAGAGGAATTGCCGGACGGAACAAAAAGAGTCCGTTTCCAGCCGGTTCCGGCATGGGAAACATCAGTGGCGATGGATGCCCTATGCAACGCTTTCCAAGAGGCTTTGGCGGATGCGGAACTGGATCCCCTGCTTCTTTTCCCCATGTTTATCCTGGACTTTCTCTGCATCCACCCCTTCAACGACGGGAACGGGCGCATGAGCCGCCTGCTGACGCTTCTGCTGCTGTACCGTTCCGGCTATTTCGTCGGGAAGTATATCAGCATCGAAAGGCTGATTGCAGACAGCGAAGAGACTTACTATGAAGCACTGCAGGACAGCTCGATTGAATGGCATAACGGCAGGAACGATTACCTTCCCTTTGTCCGTTATATGCTTGGCATTGTGATCGCGGCCTACCGGGAATTCGTCTCAAGAGCGGACATTCTGGTGACAAGAGGACTTTCAAAGCCGGAACGGGTTCGGGAGCTCATCCGCAGCACAACAGGACAGATCACAAAGACACAGATCATGAAACAATGCCCGGATATCAGTCAGAAGACGGTGGAACGGGCATTGAGCGAGCTGCTGGACAGCGGCGAAATAATCAAGATCGGCGGAGGCCGCTACACATCCTATACATGGAACTGGGAGAAGGAATAAAACTATGGTGACAGGTGAACTGAGAAGTAAAATTGACAGCCTTTGGGAAATCTTCTGGACAGGCGGTCTGACCAATCCGCTGGATGTCATCGAACAGATGACCTATTTGATGTTCATCCATGATCTGGACGACGCGGACAACACCCGGGCCAGGGAGGCTGCCATGCTCGGGCTGCCCTTTGAGAGCATCTTTGCCAAAGACGTGCAGATCGGCGACCGCAGTATCGACGGCAGTCAGCTCAAGTGGAGCGTGTTCCATGACTTCCCCGCCGGGAAGATGTACAGCACCGTCCAGGAGTGGGTCTTCCCCTTTATCAAAAACCTGCACGGCGACAAGGAGAGTGCCTATTCCAAGTACATGGGCGACGCCATTTTCAAGATCCCGACGCCGCTGATGCTGGACAAGATTGTCACCGCCATGGACGGGCTCTATGAGCAGATGGCCCAGCTCAAGACCGCCGACACCCGCGGTGACGTATATGAATATCTGCTCTCCAAGATCGCCACTGCGGGAGTCAACGGCCAGTTCCGCACACCACGGCATATCATCCGTATGATGGTCGATCTGATGGAGCCCAAGGCGGAAGAAATTGTATGTGACCCCGCCTGCGGTACGGCAGGCTTTCTCGTGGCCGTCAGCGAATACCTGAAGGAAAACCGAAAACAGGAGGTCTTTTTCAACCGGCAGAACAAGGACCATTACATGAACCACATGTTCCACGGCTACGACATGGACCGCACCATGCTGCGCATCG
>CAMKAA010000188.1 GCA_946410365.1 uncultured Lachnospiraceae bacterium
GCGGATGCGCCTGCCTCTTCAGCATGCTGGTAACATGGATCTGCATCCTGCTCGCAGGAAGGCGTGAGAAAAAGATGGAAGCCGAGAAAGCTGCTGCCGCAGAGAGAGCGGAACAAGCCCGCATAGAGGCTGAGGAGAAGGCAAGACAGGAAGAGCAGGCCCGCAAGGCAGCCGAAGCTGCCCAGGCTCAGGCTCTTGAACAGGCGCGCAGAGAAGCGGCGGCACTTGCGCAGGCGCAGGCACAAGCCCAGTTCGAAGCCCAGGCACAGCGCGATGAAATGGCCGCCAAGGCAGCAGAGGCCAAGGCCCAGGCTGCAGAAGAAATTAAGAACGAGTTTCCCCCTGCAGAGAGTCCCGAACTCGTCTTTGGCAGCGATCAGAACGTGGAGGATACCGTTCAGTAACCCAAGACTGTATATCACCATGAAGAGCCATACTTATAGCAAGAGCCCTGCCGGCAAATCCCGGCAGGGCTCGTTAATGTATTCGTAAGTCACCCGGCGTCCGTCTCTCCTCCTATGTAGGTGAATCCCAGCATCGTGATGTCGTCGAACTGCTCCGCTTCCCTCACAAACTTCACAATATCATGGTGTACTTTTTCGAGAGTCTCTTTCTGCGGCTCCTCCTTGAGCTCGTTCAGTTTATCAACCAGACGTCCGGTCCCATAAGCTTTCTCGTCCTTGTCAATCGCCTCCGGCACGCCGTCCGTATAGACGAACAACCTGTCACCCGGCTGCATCTGCAATGTATACTCCTTCATGGGCACATTCTCCATTGCACCGAGAACCAGTCCGTGATCGTCCTTGACAAGCTCATAGTCGCCTCCGCCATGGCAGAACACAGGGTATTCGTGTCCAGCGTTGGAACAGCTCATACGACCTGTCTTAAGATCTATGATACCCAGCCACGCTGTAACAAACATCTCCGCTTCATTGCCTTCGCAAAGGGAATTGTTAACTTCATAAAGTGTCTCAGAGGAGGACTTGCCCATCCGGGCAGCATTTAAGATCGCCGTCTTGACGCGCATCATGAACAGTGCGGCCGGAATTCCTTTCCCAGAGACATCGGCGATGACCAGCGCCAGCTTATCGGTATCCGTAAAGAAGAAATCATAGAAATCACCGCCCACATATCTGGCCGGTTTCATGAGAGCGTAGATCTCGAAATCCTTTCTTGAATGTGTAAATACATGCGGCAGCGCTGATTCCTGAATGAAGGACGCGAGTTTCAGTTCCTCTTCCATTCGTTTTTCGGCCTCATTGATATACCCTTTCAGCGTCGTCACCGTCTGATTGATGTCATCCGAAAGAAGGGAGAACTCCACGGATTCACGCACTGTGACCACTTCGTCCAGATTACCTCCGATGATTTTTTGCAAAGAGTTGTTTACGGATTTCAGGTTCCGGCACACCAGTTTTTCCACCAGCACTACGATCAGCAGAAACAGCGCTGAAAACAGCAGTACATCTGACAGGAAGATTTCATAGATCTTATTGCTTTGGGACTGCATCATCGCTTCATACGACAATGCGAGCACCATATACAGGTTCTTCGGTTTATCAAGCATAAATGACAGGCATACCATTTCTGCTTCATCCATAAACGGAAGTTCCCATATAAAGACGCCCTCGCCCAGGTTCTCCTTTATTGTTTGCAGGTCTTTGCTGTCGATTTCAAGCGGGCCATCTTCATCATCGTACATATCCACTAACTCATCACCTTCTTCATTGAAGATGAAGTACATAATGGTATCAGAACTGCCCATGCTGATATAGGGCAGGTATTCCACCGCTTTCTCCAGATCTTCGCCTGTTTCGTCATAGAAACGCTTGAATTCATCCCCCATGTACTGAAGGTAGTCCTCTGCATCCTGAATGGTGTTTCTCTCCTGGAAATTGTTGTCCATTACATGGTTGATAACGAAAATCGCAAATGTAACTGCAAGAAGTCTCCGGGAGAATCGTCTGGCGATCGGAGTCCTTTCCCGATCAAAAACGGACACCCTCTCCTTGTCCTCTCCGGACACCAGATAGATGACAATCGAACAGGCCAGGATTCCCAAGCCCCCGAAAAGGATCATCGGAATAGCGCAGTTCCTGACTACATTATAGGCCCTGTTCATATTATCCCTGTGCGTCAGAAGGACTGCATACATGTGGAAGTCTTCCATTACAGCGCCTATAAAGAAGGACTGCCCTGCAGGCGGTCTTTTCCCTTTGTAAAAAAAGACTCTCATAAGCGCCCCAAAGATTCCTGCAATGACGGTGGTCAGGCTGCATGCCACAGTCGAAAAACTTGCCATCCCAAGGAACGTGCCTGCATAGAATCTCTCCGCACCGGCGAGTACTCCTGCTATGATCCCTGCATAGGGGTCAAAAAAGAGACCCGCCGCAAGAGGGCCGATATCCCTGACATTTAATATCATATCTTTTTCATTGATTCCGAAATGCGTCGCAGCGATAGCGGCAGCCCCGTAGATGAGACCGATTCCAATCCGTGATCCCCATGTCTGTACATGCCGGGACTGGAATTTCCATACGGCCGCAGTAATGATCAAATATAGGACAACAACTGCTGTCATCTTCAGTATCATAGTTGCCATTTTGTCCGCGCTTTCTTCTTACTGTCAGAACTGATATAATTAAATGCATACAAATGAACTATTTCATAACTACTCTTCATTATACAGGAATCACGTTTCTTCCGCCACAACGGGAGGCTGTTCCCCAGTGCTCCCTTCCAAAAAACGGAGAATAAACTATGTCAGAAAGATTCTCTTCTAAATCCAATATACTTAGTTCCGCTATCCCGCAGACAGCCCGGATCCGGATTCAGCCGCCCGGGCAGCGTATCGTGCGCTCTGTCATCTCCGTCTGGCTCTGCATGGT
>CAMKAA010000189.1 GCA_946410365.1 uncultured Lachnospiraceae bacterium
CAGCCGACGAGCACCACAAGGAGCCGTCCGTAATCCTTAAACACAGACAGGCCGTATTCGGATACTGTGCTGAATACCAATCCGCAGATACCGAAAGGAGCGAAATTGATTACGCCGCGGACTGCCATTGCAACCGCCTCGGAGGCGTCCTTGAGCATTATTCTGGTCTCTGAAGCCGCGATCTTCTTAAATGCGATTCCGAGTACTACAGCCCAGAACAGGATCCCGATATAATTGCCGCCCATGATCGCGGACACCGGGTTCTCCACCATCTTCACCAGCAGGTTCTGAAGGACCTCACCGACATTCTGCGGAACAGTATCGGACTGAGCAGCTTCACCGAGTTTTAGTGTAACAGGGAACAGGAAACTTGCGGTCACACCTGCCGCTGCCGCAAGGAATGTGCTGAACATATAAAAGAACAGCACGAGCCCGAACTTGCGGTCCAGTTTGCTCTGCCCTGTGCTGAGAGCGCTGATGATCAGTACGAAGACGAGGATCGGCGCTATCGCGCGCAGCGCGCCTACAAACAGAGTGCCGAGCAGTCCCACCCAGGTCCAGCTCTTCAGAGTTACCCCCAGGATCGCGCCTACGACAAGACCGATCACGATCCTGAGGATCAGGCTGGTATCGGTATACTTCTTAACTGCATTCTTCAAAAACTCCATAATGTCCCCCCTTTAGTTGTAGTAAATAATGAATTCAATTATAGCATCTCTTCTTTGTGTTTGCACATCGCAACAATTCGTTAATCCTCCGAAGCGTTTATCGATTTATATACTATTGAGGAGAGTTTCCTGATCTCAGCGATCCTGCCTCCGGTATTGCTGCTCATGATGCATAGAATGTAGGTACATTCAGGCGACCACACGATCGCGGCGTCATTGTCCACATTGTCGAGTTCGCCGGTCTTATTCGCTGTCTCTACCTCTTTGGGCACACCTGCCGGTATCTTTGAAGTCCTCTGCTGGTCCCTGAGAGCCTCCAGGATTCTCTCTGACGCTTCTTCACTCACATATTCTCCCTTGAGGACCTCCTCGAGCATCTTTCCGCAGTCGCGGGCTGAAGTATAGTTCTCCGTGCCGTTCCAATCCAGCATTCTGCGGTTCAGTTCTGTCTCTTCATACCCCTTCTCTTTGGCAAACTCGTTAATCTTTTCCATCGTACAGGCACTGATCAGAGAATTTGCCGCGCCGTTATCGCTTATAGAGATCATAAGATCCGGCTTGTTATAATAGTCATCGACATCCAGTTCTCCCTGTTCTCCGAGCGTAAAGAACTCGCCCGCTATAAACAGTTTGATCAGGCTCGCGGCTATCATCTTCTCATCGTCGCCGATCCCTATTACCTGATCTGTATCCAGCCGCTTCAGATACAGCGACCACTTTCCGCCGAGTTTTCCGATCTCCTCTCTCAGTTCTTCTTCGAGTGCCTCCATTTCGGCGCCCGTTCTTGCATAAAGCTCCTCCTTATAGCGCTTTACGATATCTCTTCCCGCTCTGTCGATGATCTTTCCCGTCTCTTTGGCGGATCTCTCTGTTTTGCGCGCCGGTGTAAAGATCGTGGAAGCCAGCATATCTCTCAGAGCCTTCGCTTTCGCTTCTTTGGCGCTTTCCTCTGCCCTGAGCCGTTCTTCATTCTCTCTCTCTTCTTCCTCCGTAAGTCCGCTTTCGTCTTTGTCCGGCTCTGTCACTGCCGCGTATTCTGTGGACGCCTCCGCAGCTTCCTCTGTTGAGGCAGCTGTGCTCTCCTCCTTGGGTTCATCAGCTGTTTCCTCTTCTGCTGCAGGCTCTGTCCCGTCCTGATCGTTTTCCTTTTTCTCCCCGATATACGCTTCAAGTCCGTCAGCTATGCCCTGCACCATCAGTTTCTGAAATTCATCGTCCTGCATTTTCCGGTCTTCTTCAGGGTTAGTCATAAACCCGAGCTCGATGATCGTTACAGGGACCGTGCACCAGTTGATCCCGGTCATTGTGTCCGTTTCCTGTACATACTGCCTCCGGATCCCTGTCACCTCCGTATAAGAATCAAGGACAAGCTCGGATAACCTCCTGGAATCTTCATAGAACTCGCTGTTATAGGGATTTGAAGGTGTCTGACAGATCGTCATGGCCCCATTGGCTGAGGAGCTGTCTGCCCCGTTGGCATGAATCCTGATAAACGCATCTGCATTCGCCTCATTGGCGATCTGAGCTCTCTCGGCATTTGTTATGTCCACGTCGTTAGTTTCACGGATCATCAGCACCTTGTATCCCCTGGCTTCGAGTTCATCCCTAAGCTGAAGACTTATATCCAGTGTCAGTTCATATTCCGGAACTCCTGTAGCGGTTCCTCTGGTCCCGCCCGCAACTTTCGTCTTGGTTTGCGATGCGCCGGGACCGATGGGCTCCTGTCCGAAATTTCCTTTTCCCTGGTGTCCCGCATCGATCGCGATCAGAAACTTTGACGCTTTTTCTTTTTCTTTCTGTTCCTGCTCAATCCGCCTGGCCTCTGCGATCAGGCCGCTGTAATCTGCGCCTCCGATCACTGAAGACGCAGCCAGTAATGCCGCCATAATGACAGCTATAGGTCCGTTCATTCTCTATCCTCCCGATGCCGCAGCACTGTCCGCTGCCTGCTGTTAGCGATCCACGCATTGATTTTTCTTTGCGCTTCATGTACGATTCTAACAAATCTCACGGAAAAATATTAACACATAATGCTTTTGATTTTTTATATTTTTTGAGTTGACAAATAAAGTTTGTTTTCGTATACTATAAAAGCTGACTGATGAAACAGCAAGCATATGGCGAGATAGCTCAGCTGGCTAGAGCACGCGGTTCATACCCGCGGTGTCGAGGGTTCAAGTCCCCCTCTCGCTACGA
>CAMKAA010000190.1 GCA_946410365.1 uncultured Lachnospiraceae bacterium
CTTTCGGAAGACGAAAAAAAGAAGTTCCGTGACGCCATGGAACCCCTTTATGAAAAGTATTGCGGTGATTATATGGATCTCGTAGAAGAGATCCGTCAGGTCGGAGTACAGAGTCCGCAGTAGGAACCGCCTGACTTAGCAGAGCAAAAAAGCCATGAAAAGAGAGGTGCCGCAGCATCTGCCTTTTCATGGCTTCTTCATTATTTACCCGCTTTTTTAAGCTGCTGCGTCATAAACGCGTACAGCCTTTTTTTCTCGTCATCTGTTCCCAGCACTCTGTTCGTGAGAAGGTAAGCGTGCATCTGGTCCGGAACGACCACGAGCATCGATCTCCGCTGTATCACCATTCCGCCGCCTTTTTCATCCGGGACGAAGGATTTCCAGGGAATCCTCTGCACGTGCTTAAGCACCCTGATCTCCATCCCTGTCTCGTCAAAAGAGAGCGTGGTGTCCGCTTTGATCGCCTGCGCGTCCCTGATCGATATGAAATATACAAAGAGAGGCTGAAAGAGCGGAAAGACAAGCAGGAAGATCAAAAGAAGCGCCTTTCCCAGCCCGTTTGTCGAGTTCCACTTGGTAATCGTAAGGGCAAGCATCGACAGCGTATAGACGATGCTCACAAGTCCCGTCCAGTTCCGGTAATGGTTCTCCATCCGAAATTTCCAGTAATCTCCCGGGGTGTTTCTGAATGTATATTCGTATCTCATAATGACCTCCACGCCAAATTGCTTTTACAAATTTTACCACGAGCGGCTGCTTAGCACAAAAGAAACAGGAGATACCGTTGCGGTATCTCCTGTTTTCATCTCTAAACAGGCAGTGATCATGCTCCGATCAGCCACGGGATGCACATTGTGATCGCGGGGATGAATGTGATCAGCAGCAGTGCAATGACCATGAACGCGTAGAAAGGAAGCATTTCCTTGACGACCTTCTCCATGGGTCTCTTCGCAATACCGGATCCGATGAACAGGACCGCACCTACGGGAGGAGTCAGAAGTCCGATTCCGCAGTTGAGGACCAGCATGATACCGTACTGGATCGGGTCAATTCCGATGGATGTTGCGATAGGCAGCAGGATCGGAGTTGTGATCAGGATGATGGGAGCCATATCCATGATCATACCAAGTACCAGCAGAATGACGTTCAGCAGGATCGCGATAACATAGGGGTTATCAGATACACCTGTGATCAGGTTCGCTGCCAGAGACGGAACATGGAGCTTTGTCAGCATGTATCCGAACGCGTTGGAGGTGGCGATCAGGATCAGAACGATGGACAGAGTATCCACGCACTGGTCCAGAGCCTTCCAAACGCCCTTCCATGTGAGTCCCTTATAGACATAAAGGGAAACGATCAGGGAGTAGATAACCGCGATAGCTGCGGACTCTGTAGCGGTGAAGACACCTGCGCAAACGCCGACGACAACGATCAGGATCGCGGACAGCGCCCAGATTGATGTCGCGAATTCCTTGCCCAGACGGGAAAGGCTGAAGGGCTCTCCCTTCGGATATCCTCTCTTCTTGGAGAGAATGTAGGACAGGACCATCAGGGATCCGGCCAGAACCGCGCCCGGAAGATATCCTGCCAGGAACAGGCTTCCTACGGAAAGTCCGCCTGCTGTAGTGGCGTAAATAACCATATTGTGAGACGGAGGAACGAGCATACCCTCAACAGAAGAGGAGATCGTAACAGCCGTCGCGAAGTCTACGTCGTAGCCTCTGTTGACCATCATCGGGATCTCAAGGGAGCCGAGAGAAGCCGTGTCAGCAGATGCGGAACCGGAGATGCCGCCGAAGAAGTAGGAAGCAACGATGTTAACCATTGCAAGTCCGCCGGTCATCCAGCCTACGCAGGCATCAGCCAGGTTCAATAGTTTTTCTGATATACCGCCCGAGCCCATCAGGACGCCCATGGTGATGAAGAAAGGTACTGCCATCAGTGAGAAAGAACTGATACCTTTGACCATCTGCTGGGTAAGTGTTGCCAGCGGCAGTCCCATGTAGGACAGGCACAGGAGTGTGGAAATCGCTACCGAATACGCGATCGGGAAGCGAAGGAACACCATGATCAGGAATGACGCAAGAAGGATTATAATAGCTGTTGATTCGCTCATTTCGCCTCCTCCTCTCTGATAAAGTATCTCTCAATATCGAGCACAATTCTTTCGATCTCGAAGAAGATCATTGCAAGGCCCGCAAGCGGGATCGGGAAGTACTGCCAGAATTTGGACAGCCAGGGCATGGAAATGAATGTGCCCTTCGCGCCAAGTCCGGTCGCATAGGACCATCCGGTTGTCAGCATGACAACTGCCAGCGCAAGAACTGCGAGATCCGCGATCAGGTCCAGTGTAACAATGACTTTTTCAGGAAGATAGCGGTCAAACGCTGTCATTCTGATATGTGCGTTTCTCTTGATGGCGAGCGCTGCGGAGAGCACTGCCATATAAGACATAAGTGTAAGGATAAGTTCCTCGCCCCAGTTCGGTGCGGGGATCACTTTGATATAACGTGCAAGCACGATCCAGCTTGTGATCAGGATATCCGCCACCAGCAGGAGCTTGCAGATCAGCATGAATACGGAATACACAAAATTGTATACCTTTTCAAACTTTCTGAGTTTAACAAATACGTCAGGCATTAGAATCCCCCTTTTCCAAAAAAGTGCTCCGGGCTGTCCGGAGCACTTTTCAGATCAGCCTATAGTTGCTTTTAAAAAGCCAGTCGACAGATCGGTAATTACTTTGCAAGGCCAAGAAGTGCGGCATAAACTTCTGCAAGGTCGCCTGCTGCGTACTCATCAGCGATGGGCTTGCAAGCTGCCTGCCAATCAGTCTT
>CAMKAA010000191.1 GCA_946410365.1 uncultured Lachnospiraceae bacterium
AAGACATCGGATTACTATTTTGACCTGCCTCAGGAACTGATCGCGCAGGACCCGCTGGAGGACAGGGCGTCTTCCCGCCTTCTTGTCATGGATAAGGAGACAGGAAAAATCGAACACAGAGTCTTCAGTGATATAAAAGAATATCTCAGACCCGGAGACACACTGGTTCTCAACGATACCAAAGTGATCCCCGCAAGACTTCTGGGAACAAAAGAAGATACCGGCGCGAACGTCGAGATCCTGCTGTTGAAAAGACTTGGCGCCGACAGATGGGAGACGCTTGTCAGACCCGGAAAAAAACTGAGACCGGGTGCCCGGGTATCTTTTGGCGACGGCAGACTCAAGGCTGTGATTCTCGACATTCTCGATGAGGGAAACCGGCTTGTGGAATTTGAGTATGAAGGCATCTTCGAGGAAGTACTGGACAGGCTCGGCGAAATGCCGCTTCCGCCGTACATAACCCATAAACTCAAGAACAGGAACCGGTACCAGACAGTCTATGCAAGATATGAAGGAAGTGCCGCTGCACCTACCGCAGGACTTCATTTCACAAATGAACTGCTGGATGATATTCGATCCATGGGGGTGCGCACCGCGTTTGTCACACTTCACGTGGGTCTTGGAACATTTCGGCCGGTGAAAGTGGATGATGTAAAAAAACATCACATGCATACAGAGTGGTACCAGGTGAGCGATGAGGCGGCAGAACTGATCAACCGCACCCGTGAAGAGGGACATCGGGTGATCTGCGTGGGTACTACGGCGTGCCGGACAGTAGAGAGCGCTTCTGATGAGAACGGAATAGTTCACGCGGGATCTGATGACACATCCATCTTTATTTATCCGGGATACAGATTTAAAGTCATGGATGCGCTGATCACGAATTTTCATCTGCCCGAATCAACACTCGTAATGCTGGTATCCGCATTTGCGGGAAGAGACAAGGTCCTGAACGCTTATGAAGAGGCGATCAGGGAAAAATACAGATTCTTTTCATTCGGAGACGCGTGTTTCTTTTATTGAGTCTTATTATTGAAAAAGAGCGCATCAGTATGATAGTATTGAAATGGTAATCTTTAATTCTCTTTGGAGCTAGAAATGTCAGAGAAACCTTTGAGCGCTACGATCGTCGTAGCTACACATAAAAAATACAGAATGCCCAATGATCCGCTTTATCTTCCCGTCCATGTCGGCGCGGAGGGAAAGAGGGATGCCAAGGGAAATCCTCTTGATTTCGGATATCAGAAGGATAACGAGGGCGACAATATTTCTCTCAAGAATCCCCGATACTGCGAGCTCACGGGAATCTACTGGGCCTGGAAGAATCTGGAATCCGACTATATCGGACTTGTGCATTACAGACGGTATTTCGGCGGAAAGAGAAGAGGAAAAGATCTGTTTGACTCAATTCTCACAGGCAAGGAGCTTCGTCCCATGCTGGGCAAGTATGAGATCTTTGTCCCTACACCCCAGCATTATTTTATCGAGACTCTGTATTCACATTACGCGCATACGCATTATGCGGAGCATCTGGACGCGACAAGGGCCGTCCTCTCCGAGAGGTGTCCCGAGTACCTGGATTCTTATGATAAAGTCCTGAACCAGACTCATGGCTATATGTTCAACATGGTCATAATGGACCGCGCGCATTTCAATATTTACTGCACATGGCTGTTTGATATCCTCGAGGAGCTTGAGAAGAGGATCGACGACAGTCTCTTGGATGCGTTTGAAGGACGGCTTTACGGAAGGATCAGCGAGATCATTTTTAATGTCTGGCTGGACAGGCAGGTGGAGACCGGTGCGATCAGTACTTCTTCGATCAAGGTCCTGCCCCTTGTCTACATTGAAAAAGTGGATTGGGTTAAGAAAGGTGCCTCATTCCTCAAAGCGAAATTCTTCCACAAGAAATATAATGAGAGTTTCTGACCGGTTCAGATATTACAAGAGGACGGAATTTGAATGGTAGTTAATAATTATCAACAGGCTAAAGTCAGGCTGGATCATGAGGGGATCCGCGTCAGTTTTGGCGAGATCCTTTTCTTTACCGGGCTCGTTCTTTGGCTGATTCAGTTTTATATAAGCAGAACGATCTTCCTTGAGCTTTTCGGCGACAAAATACTGACAGTTACGCGTTACTTCTGTATGCTGATCTTTTTCGTCAAGATTGTTCTAACAGAAACAACTCTGCATAAAAGAGCTGCCGCGGTATTCATTACAGCTGCAGCTGTTTTTATAGTGGTTCAGCAGAACATCAACACAGGAATGCCCCTGATCCAGGTGCTTCTTATGGTTTACGGAGCCAGAAATATCTCGTTCCGGCGTATTTGCAAGGTATCTCTTGCCGCATGTACGGTGCTGTGGCTCATCCCGGTGCTGACCTATTCAGTCGGGTACAATGAACTGGAAAGAAGCGAGATCAACGGCCGGGTAAGGGAGTATCTCAACTTTGTTTTTGTTACTTTCGGCGCTATTAATTTCCTGAACATTTTGTTCTGTACGTTCTATGTCTTTACGGAGCCTGACAGAGCCGGAAAGAACGGGGGGGTCGCACAGAGAAAGACTGTTCCATGGCCTTTGATCATCCTGATGTCGGCGGTAACGCTCTGGTTATACATGGTCACGGATACTTCTCTGCCTTTCGCGATCAGCATGCTTTTCATCGCAATGTATGTGGTCATAGTGAAGTTACGGATCCCTTTTATCAGGAACAATTTACCGTGCAGGGTGCTGGCAATGACTTTCTTCCCTCTGACGGCATTTATAACCTATTATGTTGCAAGCATTTACAATTCCAAAGTCAAGTGGATGTCGAAACT
>CAMKAA010000192.1 GCA_946410365.1 uncultured Lachnospiraceae bacterium
GTCTCTACGCTGCATGTGTGGCCGTCCATGATCTTCTTGCAATACTTGTCGTCCGCGTTGAAGATCCCGACCCTGCACTGGCGGAAAAGAAGACTCTTGCACTGCAGATAGTCGTCAAAATCCTTGTGTTCGTTGGGGCCGATATGATCGGGGGACAGATTCGTAAAAATCCCGAGATCAAACAAAAAGCCCTGGGTTCTGTGAAGCATCAGCGCCTGGGAGGAGACCTCCATGACCACCGCCTGCATGCCGGCATCCGCCATATCGCGGAATGTCTTCTGAAGCACTGTGGACTCCGGAGTCGTATTGTGTGCAGGGATCCTGACGTCTCCATAAAGTATTTCTATAGTGCCGATCAGGCCCACCTTAAAGCCCGCCGCTTCCAGGATCGACTTCACCATATAAGTCGTGGTGGTCTTACCCTTGGTGCCTGTTACACCGATGATCTTCATCCGGGATGCCGGATTGCCGTAATAAGCTGCCGCTATGTATGCCATAGCGTATCTGGTATCCTGAACCCTGATGATCACAGGCTCCTTCACCGGAGTCTTCCCTTCGAGGTCAGACAGATCCAGATCCTTCTGTACTACCAGGGCAGCCGCGCCGTCCATCAGGGCCTGTCTTGCGAATTCATGGCCGTCCCTGACCGCGCCTACGATGCAGAAGAAAAGGCAGTTCTCAGAGATCTTGCGGGAATCATTGACGATCCCGCTCACTTCGGTACCCCGAAGAGCCCGCACTTTGTCGTGATCCATGATCACCTCTCCTGCCAGAGTATTAAAATGATAATCCAGTTTGCCGATCAGTTCCGCAATCTTCATATGCTGTCTCCTAACTGTGTATCCTGTAGTCCTTCACAATGTACTGCATGCTCTCTCTTCCGTTCCAGACATTGATATCGGGATAATATACCATATCTATTGTAACATTTCCGGCGCCTCTGAGAAGCCCCTCAAGCGCTCCTCTTCCGGCAGTTTCCAAAATGCTCTGTTCAAAATCAGCCGCATCCCCGAACCGGATCAGATCCATTCCAGTTCCCGAGTCATCCCGCGCGACAAGCCTCACCACATTTCTGTTTCTGCCCAGGATCCTTGCGGAAAGAAGCCGGATATTCCTGGTGACGAAAAGAGGTTTGGGATTGTCCGTGCCGCAGGGCTCCATCAGCGCCAGTTCCCTGGTCATTTTTAGCCCCAGAAATCTGGGCGGCAATTCCATATCCACCCGGATCACTTCCTGCAGCTGTTCCTCAGTGAGCGTACAGTTCTCTTCGATCCTGCGGCAGAACTCGTCGAAGTTCTCTTCTTTCATGGAGAGGCCTCCGGCCATCTTATGCCCGCCGTATTTGATGAACAGATCCTCGCAGGCGTTCATCTCCGCGTACATGTCATAACTCTCGATTGACCTCCCCGATCCCTTAAGGACTCCATTCCCGGAATCTGTCAGGACAAAAGCCGGTCTGTGCATGCTCTCCTTGATCCTGCCGGCAATGATCCCGGCCAGGGATTCATGACAATTCCTCAGAAGAATGACCAGGACACGTCTGTCCTGCATCTTTTCCCGCTCTATCAATGCTTCAGCTGCTTCTGTTCCTTCGGCGGTCATGCTTTTTCTGCTGTCATTGAGGTCCTTGAGCTGCTGCGCGTTCTGCAGCGCGCTGACCGGGTCTGTCTCCATGAACAATTCCAGTCCCCTGTACGCGGTATCAAGTCTTCCTGTCGCGTTGAGACAGGGTCCGATCATAAACCCCGCGTGATAGCAGGTCAATGGCGTCTGCGCAAGGCCGGTCACTTTGATCAGGGCCTGCAGTCCGGGATTATCTGAAAAAGAAGCTTCCCCCAGTCCCTCTCTCACAATGATCCTGTTCTCATCTCTGAGCGGCATTACATCGCAGACTGTGGCAATGCCTGCAAAGGGAATCAGATAGCGCCTTAGTTCCCTGAACTCCTTACTCTCCGCTCCGCCCCACAGCCTTTGGGCGAACAGAAGGCAGATCTTAAAAGCTACCACTGCGCCGCATATATCGGGAAACGGATAACAGCGGCCTCCTGCAGCGCTTTCCGGAATCTTAGGATCCACCACCGCATCAGCGGGAGGAAGAATATATTCCCGGCTGCCGTCTTCCTGCAGTTTGAAGGGAACTTCGTGATGGTCCGTCACAATGACCGTCATCCCGAGATCCTTAGCTGTCTGAAGGGCCTGTACCGCGGCAATTCCGTTGTCGCAGGTCAGGATCGTGTCAATACCCTCCTGCGCGGCTTCACTTACAAGGCGCTCATTGATGCCGTATCCGTCCCTGAGCCTCTCGGGAAGTTTTACGTCCGCCTCAATTCCGAAGCGTCTGAGCGAATACCAGAGAATAAAAGAAGAACAGATTCCGTCCACATCGTAATCTCCGATGATCCGGACCCGCTTTCCCTCTCTGCGCTTTTTTGCCAAAATATCGACAGCCTTTTCAGCATCCGGCAGCAGCGCGGGATCGTGAAGATCTTCCAGCGTCCCCCTGAGGAACTTTTCTGTGGCCTCTTCCCCGATCACATCCCGATTCCGGATCAGGCGCGCGAGCACGGGAGAAATCCCGCAGGCCTGTGCTATTTTGTTAAAATCCGCCCTCTTGGTGGTTACGATCCATTTCTTTTCCTTCAAGGCTTTCTCCATCACTAATACGCGAAAAATCGAGGGAACGGACGCTCCATCCGTTCCCTCGGGTCAGTTTACTATGATCAGACGGTGATCTTCGCTTTATTTCTCTCCTCAGCTTCCTTCTGTCTCTGGAGTCTTCTCTCCTTCTTGGACAGGTTGGAGTT
>CAMKAA010000193.1 GCA_946410365.1 uncultured Lachnospiraceae bacterium
GTTTAGTGCTTTAAAGTTTAACACTTTAAAGTGCAATGCACCGACGATTTGAAGTTTAACACTGTTTGGGGAATGAGTCAATGATTTTTTGTTATAATTCAGCACCTCTGTCCGTGGAGAAAAATTTCCATTTCACCCCTAAATGGAAAATATATGGAAATAAGATTGCGCCGATATGGAAACAATGGTAATATAAAGGAAACAACAGATAATCATTCAGATCATGGAGGTGCAAGGTGACTATAGAAGAGATGAGACAGCGGAAGAGAGAACTTGGACTTACTAATCAGATGATCGCTGAACGCTCCGGGATACCGCTCAGCACGGTACAGAAAGTATTTGCCGGGGCCACTTCTTCGCCGCGCAGGGAGACGATCGAGGCGCTCGAGAGAGTGCTTGGACAAGATAAGAGCGCGGTATATGGAGATCCGGTTACATCAGATCGTATGGTCTGTGAGACATCTGCGGCTTACAACGTAAGTGCAGAAGACGGCAATTCGAGCGACACCAAAAACCGGCTTTATACTCTGGAGGATTATCTTCGTCTTCCGGATGACCAGCGGGTTGAGCTGATCGACGGAGTCTTCTATGACATGGCGGCACCGACGACGATCCACCAGAGTATTGCTGGCTTTCTTCATAAGAAGTTTCTGGATTTCGTCATGGCAAATAAGGGTCCATGTTTCCCTTTTATATCGCCGGTGGATGTACAGCTGGACTGCGACGATAAGACAGTTGTGCAGCCGGATGTATTGGTTGTGTGCGACAGGACGAAATATAAGAATGGCAGGGTATTTGGAGCCCCGGATCTGGTCATAGAAGTACTGTCGCCTTCGACTCGCAGGAAAGATATGCAGCTCAAGATGTACAAGTATGCGGGGGCCGGAGTCAGAGAGTATTGGATGGTGGACCCTGAGAAGAAACTGGTGGTTCAGTACGACCTTGAGCATTTGGGAATTCCGGCGATATACAATTTCCAGTCGGTGATCCCGGTTCTGATCTGGGATAGCGCGTGCAGGATCGACCTGGGGGAGATGGATGAGACAATAGGCTTTTTGTGGGAACTGTAAATTCGTGCCGGTTCCCTGTGCTCATTGTTTGATCGCCCGGATTGTGATAGGATGCGTATATGTAAATAATGCGGAAGGTGTCGGGCAGGCGCGGATTAGGCCGCGCCTGGCCCGGTGAAAAGGGAAGCGGGTGCAAGTCCCGCACGATCTCGTCACCGTGATTCGAGAGCGCCCGCCTTAAGACCACTGGGAGACCGGGAAGGGAGGCAGGGCGCGTCTGATCGATCAGCCGGGAGACCTGCCTGCCGCAGTACGGGGAATCTGTGATAAAACATGGATTCCGGGCCACGAGGCATTGGCTGTACGAAAAAGAGAGGTCGGTGGAATCTGCACCGGTCTGTTTGCCGTATACACTCCGCCTCGCGGCGGAGTTTCTTTTTTATAAAAAGGAGGACAACATGAAAAAGACAGTAGCACTTCTCATGACACTGATGCTGGTCACAGCGACCGCGGCCGGCTGCGGATCCGGCTCTTCGGGAGCTCCGGCAGCGGCTGATACCGGGGCGACAGCGCAGACCGAGGCAGGGGAGGCCGGAAAGACTGGCGAGAGCGGTCAGGAAGGAACAACAGCCGAGAACGGCGCGCCTATTGCGGACGGTATGTATCAGGCGGAATTCAATACGGACGGCTCGATGTTTCATGTAAATGAGACCAAGGACGGCAAGGGCATCCTCATCGTGAGCGACGGCAAGATGACGATCCATGTCGTGATGCCTTCCAAGAATATTGTAAATCTTTACTGCGGTACGGCTGAGGACGCGCAGAAAGAAGGTGCGGAGCTCATTGAGCCTCTTACAGAAGAAGTGACTTACAGCGACGGTACAAGAGAGGAAGTGAACACTTTTGACATTCCCGTGCCGTATCTGGATAAGGAATTTGATGTAGCGCTGGTCGGGACCAAAGGGAAATGGTATGACCACAAGGTTATCGTATCGAATCCGGTCTCTCTCGATGAGGTGATTCCGGGAGATTCTCCGGAGACCGCGTCCGGGGAACCTGCTGCAGATGGTAAGAAGGCAGAGGACGGAGCTGATTCGGGAGCAGAAGCAAAACCTGCAAGCGAGGAGGACCTTGCGGCGGCAAAAGCAGTCGCTGATAAGATCGATGCGATCTATGTGCAGTCGTGGACAGAAGAGACTGACCAGATGTGTGCGGATGCCAAGGAAGCCTGGGATGCCCTGACAGACGACCAGAAAGCGCTTGTTGAGGGTGAATTCGCGGATCCGGACTATTTTGGCGCAGATACGGGGGATGCATCTGAGGACGATCCCCTTAACGGCAACGACATCGGCGAGAAGGAACTGCTTGTCGTGAGCTTCGGAACATCCTTCAATAACAGCCGCGCAGCGGATATCGGCGGAATCGAGAAGGCACTGCAGGAAGCATATCCTGACTGGTCGGTGAGAAGAGCCTTTACCGCTCAGATCATCCTTAACCACGTGCTGGCCAGAGATGGCGAAAAAATAGACAACGTAGAACAGGCATTAGAGCGCGCTGCGGCCAATGGCGTGAAGCAGCTGGTCATCCAGCCCACGCATCTGATGCATGGCGCGGAGTACGACGAACTTGCCAAAGCAGTGGAAGATTTCAGCAGCATGTTTGAGTCCGTGAAGATCGCGGAGCCCCTTTTGGGAGAAGTCGGAGCGGACGCAGCAGATGTCAATACTGACAAGGAAGCAGTCGCGAAGGCTGTCACAGAGGCGGCAGTCGCTGAGGCAGGA
>CAMKAA010000194.1 GCA_946410365.1 uncultured Lachnospiraceae bacterium
GGCAGGGGAAACTCGATCCGGTGATCGGCAGAGAAAATGAGATCAGCAGGGTGATACAGATCCTGAGCCGAAGGACCAAGAACAATCCATGCCTTGTGGGAGAGCCGGGCGTCGGAAAGACAGCGATCGTTGAAGGGCTGGCGCAGAGGATCATCAGCGGAGATGTTCCTGCCAGTGTCAAGAATAAAAGACTCCTCACTCTGGATCTCTCCGGCATGGTCGCCGGTTCCAAATACCGGGGCGAATTCGAGGAACGCGTTAAGAGGATAATTTCCGAAGTTATCTCGGACGGCAATATCATCCTGTTTGTGGATGAAATGCACACTTTGATCGGAGCAGGCGGTGCGGAAGGCGCGATCGACGCCTCCAATATATTGAAACCTTCTCTGGCAAGGGGAGAAGTGCAGCTGATCGGTGCCACAACGCTGAATGAATACCACAAATACGTTGAGAAAGACGCAGCTCTTGAGAGAAGATTCCAGCCCGTGCAGGTGGAAGAGCCTACAAGGGAAGAAGCAGAAGAGATCCTGAAGGGAATCGTAAGCGCTTATGAAAAGCACCATAATGTCATTGTTACCGAAGAGGCGATCAAAGCAGCCGTTGATCTTTCAGAACGTTATATCAATGACAGGAACCTGCCCGACAAGGCGATCGATGTAATTGACGAATCCTGTGCGGCAGTCAGACTTCGCAGCACCGGAGCACGGCATGAGAATGCCTTCAAGATGATCCAGGATGAGATCGCCCAGTCCGATAAACTCATGGCGACGGCACTTTCTGAGGGAAGGATCGACGACGCGAAAGCCCTCAGGGCCCGCCAGGAAGAGCTTGTCAAAAAACTGCAGGCAGCAAGAAGAAGGCAGGAGAAAAAGCAGACTTTAAAACTGCCCGAAGTCACAGAAGAGGACGTCGCGGCAGTCGTTTCCATGTGGTCCAAGGTGCCTGTCAGCAGACTCACCGAGAAGGAGAGCGCAAGACTCTTAAGGCTCGAGGAAGAACTGCACAAGAGAGTCATTGGGCAGGAAGACGCCGTACACGCGGTAGCCAAAGCCATCCGGAGAGGCCGGGTAGGACTCCAGGATCCCAACAGGCCGATAGGATCTTTCCTGTTCCTTGGACCGACAGGTGTCGGTAAGACCGAGCTGTCCAAGGCGCTGGCAGAAGTCATGTTCGGCTCGGATCAGGACATGATCCGTGTCGATATGTCCGAGTATATGGAACAGTACGCAGTCTCCAAGATCATCGGTTCCGCTCCCGGATACGTGGGATATGAGGAAGGCGGACAGCTTTCGGAGAAGGTCAGAAGGCACCCCTACAGCGTGATCCTTTTTGACGAAATTGAGAAAGCTCACAGGGATGTCTTCAATGTCCTGCTGCAGATCCTCGATGAAGGTCATATAACAGATTCCAAGGGCCATAAAGTCAATTTCAAAAACACGGTGATCATTATGACATCCAATGTCGGAGCACAGAGGATCATCGAACCCAAGACGCTGGGATTCGCGGACAAACCCACGGCAGAGCAGTCCTACGAGAAGATGCGGACCGGAGTCATGGAAGAAGTAAAGAAAATGTTCCGCCCGGAATTCATCAACCGTATAGATGAGATCCTGGTCTTCCATTCCCTGAGCGACGATGAGTTGAACAGAATCTGCTCACTGCTGTGCGAGGATCTGATCCGACGTGCCGACAAGCACCTCGGAATCAAACTCAAAGTGACACCCGCGCTCAGAAAGCACATTGTGGCGGAATACTCTGATCCCAAGATGGGAGCAAGGCCTCTCAAGAGAGCTATTCAGAAAGTGATCGAGGATGCCCTCTCAGAGAAACTCCTGGCGGAGGAGATCCTGCCCGGACAGACCGTTACAGCCGGATTCAGAGGAGGCAGTGTAGTATTCGATGGCAGGGATTAAGAAAAAGACAGCATTCTTCTGTCAGGAATGCGGCTATGAGGCAGCAAAATGGATGGGGCAGTGTCCCGCCTGCAAGGCCTGGAATACAATGGTGGAAGAGCCGATCAGGATAAGTCCTGTCAAGACTGCCGCAGGGAGCGCCAAGGGGCTTTCTTCCGGCGCTTCAGGCTTTTCTCTGGGCGGAAGCAACCGCAGCGCTGTTCCGGTCTCTCTCTCTTCTGTAAAAGATGCGGAAGAGACGCGCTTTTCTACAGGCATGGGAGAACTTGACAGAGTCCTCGGAGGAGGTGCAGTGGCGGGATCCCTGGTCCTGGTAGGCGGAGATCCGGGTATCGGGAAATCCACGATCCTTCTGCAGACTTCCTGTTATATGGCAAAGTCAGGTATCAAAGTCTTATACATTTCCGGAGAGGAATCTCTGCGGCAGATCAAGCTCAGAGCTTCCAGGATCGGAGGCGCGCCCGATTCCCTGAGATTCTTATGCGAGACCAATCTTGCGGTCATAGCCGACATTGTGATGAGAGATAAGCCGCAGGCTGTGGTGATCGATTCAATCCAGACAATGTACAGTGACGACGTGGCCTCTGCGCCGGGCAGCGTATCACAGGTGCGGGAGACGACAGCAATACTCCTCAGGCTTGCCAAAGAGATGGGAATCACATTCTTCATCGTCGGGCACGTGACGAAGGAAGGAACTGTCGCCGGTCCCAGAGTCCTTGAACACATGGTGGATACAGTTCTCTATTTTGAAGGAGACAGATATGCATCCTACCGGATCCTCAGGGGTGTCAAGAACCGCTTCGGATCCACAAATGAGATCGGCATCTTCGAGATGA
>CAMKAA010000195.1 GCA_946410365.1 uncultured Lachnospiraceae bacterium
GCTCAGGTTCATTGGGATCGACCAGATCGATCGCTATTTTGCCGAAAGTCTCCTCCTGGGTGATCCGGATCATCTGGTTTTTCATCAGCTCAAGGACCACGAGGAAAGTCACGATGATCTCTTCCTTGCTGTCTTCGCGTTCCAGCATCTCCCTGAAATCCGCATGCGGATGGCTTGCCAGATAAGCACGGATGAAGAGTGTCTTATCGGCGACACTGATCTCTTCTTTCTGAATCTTTCCAAACCCGCTGCGGATAGGATCGACCCGGCTCTTCTTGCGCTTCAGCACCTCTTTGAAGACGCTTTCGAGACTCTGCGCCGTGCGGTCTCCTATGAGCTCTTCATAATTCAGAGGAGGTACGTAACTGCGCACCTCCTCCGGTAAATCCTGTGGTCTGAAATAACTGTAGCCCGCATGCCTGCTCTTCTCTCTGAGCTCTTCCGACATGTACTTGTACATTTTGTATTCCAAAAGACGCCTCACCAGCTCATCTCTCGGATCCTCTTCTTCCCCTTCCTCATCTTCCTCTCTTGGCAGGAGCATACGGCTCTTGATGTCGAGAAGGGTTGCAGCCATGACAAGGAACTCGCTTGTGACGTTCATGTCGCTGTGTTCCATCTGTCTTACATATTCCAGATACTGGTCGGTTATCGTGACAATAGGAATGTCATAGATGTCTATTTTGTTTTTTTCGATCAGGTGCATCAGAAGGTCCATTGGCCCTTCGAACACCTGCAGTTTAAGCGGTATCGGCATTACTTGGCTGTCTCCTCCTGAGTTGCTGCCTCTGCGGCGGTATCTCCGGCTGCTTCCGCCTCTGCGGCGGTATCTCCGGTCGCTGCTCCGGGTCTGTTTTCCTCAAGATCCGTAACCAGCCACTTTCCATCTTTCTTTACAAGCGAGAGGATCGTTTTCTCTTCAGAGGTCTCGCTGCTCTTGAGCGCCTCCTGCATCTTGCCTATGACAATGGGGATCAGATCGTTGTAGATCTTTTTATACATTGCCTTCTCGCCCTCTTCAGTGAAAATGGCTACCAGTTCGTCATAATGCTCTGTCTGATACTCATTGACCAGATTGGTCGTATCATCGGAGACATTCGAGGAAGCTTCCGGATTATATCCAAGAGTGATCCTGGCCGTAGCCGCAGCAGTCTCTTCCTGTATCTTGATGTCCTGGATCTCAAAACTCTTGTAAGCCTTATCCACTACATCCTTTACATATTCGTTGACTGCGTTCTGAGCTTTCTCATCCAGGTCATCCTTCTCGACTCCCATCGCCGCATAAAATGTGTCGGCGAGATAATCCGGCTGCATCAGCTTCATAGTGTCACTGTTCATAAATTCCTCAGTAGCATACTGGGAGGCCTTCTCCATATCGTTAGCGATCATGGCATTCAGGAAGCCTTCAACAGTCTCTGTGGCTGCCTTCTTATCAGAGTTACAGCCGGTTGCCAGGAGCATTACTGTAAAGACAGTCACTAGTACTGATATAAATCTCTTGCTCATTTCCATCCTCCTACACCAGAACTTTCTGTCATTGTTTTTAGAATAGCAGTAATATCCTGATTCGTCAAAACAATGGTGCTCTGAGGGGCTTGTTTTCACAATTTTTCTAAAAAATGCCGCTAATAAAAAGACCGGAGCTTCCGCTCCGGTCCAATATCAAAATCTCAATTACTAAACTTCCATCTCATTGACAAAACAGATCCGATCCCTGAAGGGATCGAGCCGTGCGTCCCTGAGGTATACGGCCGCCTCTTCACGCCGATTCCAATAATGCATCGGAAACAGATGCCTGCACTCTACCGTGCTCATAAATTCAATGATCGCGTTCGGAGCGTTGTCCTCCAGCCTTGGATCCAGCGGGATCATCGCCGCGTCGAAGCACCATCCGCTGATCTTCTCGATCTGTCTTCGGTAGATCTTCAGGGAATAAGCATTCTGGTCGTCCTGCGAGTCCTTCCAGTGCCATATGTTGAGATCTCCCGCATGGAAGAAATTATATCCTTCCGCACTTACGACATAGGCTACTCCTTCGTCGTTGGACCGGATCGCATAGACAAGTGTATTTCTGATCCGGTAATGCCTTCCGGGCTGTACATGGAAAATATTATCTCCCTTTTGCTCCGGTGCCGTACAGCAGTCCAAAATATAGCAGATCTTCTCATATCTGCTGCGAAGTGTCCATATTCTGGAGGAATAGTGATCCGCGTGTCCGTGAGTCACGAAGACAAACACTTTTTTGCCCGGGTCAAAGTCCGGCAGTTCCCCCGAGTACCAGTCAAAGATCAGCACTGTACTATCAAGTTCGATCACAAAACCGCTGTGATAAATATGTGTTATCTTCATTTGCGCTCTTCTTCCGCAGTGATCCTGCTGTTCAGCCATTCCGCCGCAGCGGCAAGCCCCTCTGCCGAAAACTCGAATTCGCTGCTCGTCATAGTTTCAGGGTCCGCCGCGCCGTAAGCGTACGGCTCTGGCCACACTGTGGCCAGAAGGACCGCAGGGTCTCTCTGGTCCACAGGGGTGTAATGGACATTTTTCAGAGGTTCTCTTGCCAGTCTGTACCGCGTTCCGCCGCAGCTGCCAAAATATGCCTCGCCATATTCATAAAAACTGATCGAGTACAGTTCTTTCGGATCTATCTTCATCAGGTGATTCACTTTCTCCCGTGACACTTCTTGTATTTCTTGCCGGAGCCGCACGGGCAGGGATCGTTGGGAAGGATCTTCTTTCCGCTTCT
>CAMKAA010000196.1 GCA_946410365.1 uncultured Lachnospiraceae bacterium
TCATACAGGAGCACCTCCTTATTAAATTCGCGTTTCTCTGTCATTTCGGATCCCGTTTGCGCTGTTACGGCTTACAACACGTACCAAATCGCAAAACGGCAGATTCGCACTCAATAATTTTATACACTAAACTCTTCACTGTCAAGCAATTCTGAGTCCATAGCCGCACGCACGGAAGAGGCACTGTAGCCCTTTCTGTAGAGATAGGCCTGCATTTTCCCTTTCTCCTCCCAGGAGGCACTGTGCAGGTCGAAGCCGCGCTTCTTCATCAGCCTGCGAACCTGCATGATCTCAGCGCTGTTTCCGCGCTCCTCGTTCTCCTCACTGAGGACTCTGGCGGCGATCTCAGACGGCACGCCCCTGTTCTCCAGGTCTGCCCGGATCCGTGTCCTGCTCCTGTCTTCCCAGTGCGCCTGAATAAAGTTGCGCGCATATCGCTCGTCGTCCAGATAACGGGCTTCTTTCAGGCTCTCGAGGGTCATCTCCACGATCTCCTCTTCAAAGCCGCCCGCAAGGAGTTTGTCCCGAAGCTTCATGCAGGTGTAATCTCGCTGTGAAAGGAGCACTCCGCTCTTTCGAAGGCACTCTTTCCTTCTCTGTTCCACATCTTTATCTGCCTCTGCCATCTTTTCTTCCTCCGCCGCTGTCTTTCCCATACAAAAAAACGGGAGGCTGACGCACCATCCGTCAAAATAGCACGTCAGCCTGCCGTTAACTGTCTCAATTACCTCTTGTACCGAAATGGAGGCCTTTCTTACTCCGGAGTTTCTTCCTCTGCCGCAGCCTCTGTCACAGGTGCCTTGTAAGCGCCTTCCGGATCGAGATTGTAGTACTCTCTCACCTTGCGGTCCACTTCGGCAAGGATCTCCGGATGGGCCAGGAGGAAAGCCTTGGAATTCTCGCGGCCCTGGCCGATCTTGTTCCCGTTATAGTTGTACCATGCGCCGCTCTTGTTAATGACGTCGCACTTCGCCGCCAGATCCAGCACATCGCCGACATAGGAAATGCCCTTGCCGAACATGATGTCGAACTCAGCCTCCTTGAAAGGCGGAGCGATCTTGTTCTTCACGACGCGGATCCTTGTGCGGTTGCCGATCACCTCTCCGCTCTGCTTGAGGGACTCGATCCTTCTGACATCCATTCTGACAGAAGAATAGAACTTGAGGGCACGTCCGCCTGTAGTCGTCTCGGGATTTCCGAACATGACGCCGACCTTCTCTCTGAGCTGGTTGATAAATACGACCGCACAGTTGGATTTGCTGATGACTGCCGTCAGTTTGCGCAAGGCCTGGGACATCAGGCGCGCGTGAAGACCCACATGGGAGTCGCCCATATCGCCGTCGATCTCAGCCTTAGGTACCAGCGCCGCGACGGAGTCGATCACGACGATGTCAATGGCCCCGGACCTGACCATGGTCTCGGCGATCTCAAGAGCCTGCTCTCCGCTGTCGGGCTGAGAGATATAAAGGTTGTCAATGTCAACGCCGATATTCTTGGCATAGACAGGATCCAGAGCGTGCTCCGCGTCGATAAAGCCCGCGATGCCGCCTCTCTTCTGTACCTCAGCGATCATGTGAAGGGTCACTGTAGTCTTACCGGAGGACTCGGGTCCGTAGATCTCAATGATCCTGCCCTTGGGGATGCCGCCCAGTCCGAGGGCTATATCAAGGCTCAGGGAGCCCGTGGGAATTGTCTCAATATTCATCTGAACGGAAGGATCTCCGAGCTTCATCACAGCTCCCTTCCCGTACTGTTTCTCGATCTGCAGCAGCGCCGCATCAAGCGCTTTCTTCTTCTGTTCAATATCTATGCTCATTTGATCTCCTCCAAATTACGAACGTTTGTTCTAGCGTTAGTATAGCATCCACCCTCTGACAGCGCAAGCGATTTTGCAAAAAAATCGAATGTATTTTCGATTTTTGAACTTGTCACACGGAAAAAAGGGTGCCGGAATTCGGCTCAGAAATTTGCGTCAGATTTAAAGACCGGAAGCATAAAGCCTCCGGTCTCATTATCCGTTCCGGTATCCCCGCCTGTCAAGTCAGATCGCGAATTCCCTCAGTTTGAGCTTGGGGATCTGCACCTCCGAGATCACGATCCCCCGGAACTGCTTCTGCTGCGCGCTCAGCGCCATGAGGTCCTCGATCTTCCAGACCTCCTCCTTAAACACCCGCTGCTCTCTGCCGAACAACCCTTTTCTGACCGCCGGGATGTTTAGCTTGACCCGAGTACCCAGAAGCCGGTATACTTCCGCAGCCTTATCCTCTGCTGTGAGGTAGTACAAATGACTTTCCAGAGTCGTATCCTGGTCCACTTCCGTGATCAGGCACTGCCTGCACACAGCCTTGAACCTGACATAAGTCTCATCGCTCTCCAGGATCTCTTTGTAGGAGCACTTAGCTCCGAAATAGAGCTTGTACAGATCCTGCATTATATACTTGAAATCGTTTGTGAACTCACGGTCCGTCATTGAATATCTCCGATCGCGTTGCCTGAGAGCCTGACTGCCTCCCTGATGTCCTCGGGATCCATGTCGTACTCCGCGGCAAGCTCAGCAACACTCACTTTCCTGCCAAGTTCCTCCGCCATCTCTCTTGCTCTGTCGGCCACAAGATTGACCCTCTCCTCGACAGCCTTCTCAGCGGCCTTCTCGTCCAGGTTCGCGGCGATTATGTCTTCCATAGCGTCCATGATCCTGCGTCCGAGGTAGCCGTCAAC
>CAMKAA010000197.1 GCA_946410365.1 uncultured Lachnospiraceae bacterium
ACGCCGGAGATTCCTCCCGAGATCAGTGCGACGCCGCTTCCGCCGCAGAGAAGACCGATCAGGATGGAAATAATGGTGTCGATCATCCAGGTGAGTTCTTCCACCGCAAAGACATCCTTGGCGTCCACCTTGATCTCAAGGTCTGAAATGGAGAGGAAAGAGCTCAGGCTCAGCGCTCTGTAAGGCACGCCGTGTCTGATGCAGATCGGCATCGTCATCTCCTCCAGTTCATAGGAGACGGGCTTGAGCCATTGTGTGATGGGTTTTATCAGCATCTCCTGCACTTCTTCAGTATGCAGATATCTCTCGATCTCCTTCTCCATCTCCGCGTTGATGTCGGAGAGCCGCTCGATCTCGCCGTCTCTCCATCTGTCGAATACCGGCATAGCAGCGTTTTCCAGGATCGGTTTCACGAGCATGTCCACAGTGCTGTGATACAGTTCGTCAATATGGTTCGCGACGATACGCTCCACAGTGCTCGAACCTACGAGATCCTGGATCTCCGCTCGAAACTGCCGCAGCTCCTCGTCGATCCTGCCGCTCCAGGCAAGGCCGCGGCTGACCGAGAATTCCGGTTCCGTTCCGGTGATCACCACAGCTTCGGGGAAAGCTTCCCTGCACCAGTCCCTGATAGCCGGAAGCTTTGATACGCCTCCCGTAAGGAATAAGAGCTCCGGGAGGTCTCCCTGGATCCTCTCCCGCACCTGCTGCAGGCTGTTCATGAACACATCCCTGAAACTGCGCCCCTCAAGCTGAGGGATTCCGTCATACAGGATATGGTCCGCTGTTTTGGCATCCATGACAAGCTGAAGCCGGATCGGCTTTTCATAGCTGATGATGACCGACTGCGTGCACTTGTTCTCTTTCCAGTACTCCTCGTCGGCAAAATATTTCTCTTTGAGCTTTCTCGCCGCGAATTCACAGTAACTCTTCCAGGGCGGGCTCTGCTCGAAGATTTCACGGATCCTCTCTCCTCTTACTGAGGCATTGAGCGCGCAGCTGAGCAGCACCTCGTCCATGATGCCGCCTCCAAGCGCCACTTCGCCGGCGGTCTGCATATCCACTTCCTTGCCGCCCATGATATAGGCGAAATCCGTCGTCGAAGATCCGACGTCCACGACCAGCACCGGTTTGGACAAAATATCGTATCCCACCTGGAAATGCTTGGACTGGCAGGCGCTCACCAGCGCTGCCCTTGACTCGGAGATGATGCGCACGGGCGGATATCCCGCCTCCTCAAACAGTCCTCTGTAACGCTCTCTCGCTGTTTTGTCCCAGCCCGCCGGGCAGCCCACATAGAAGCAGCAATCCTCACCCTTTACGAGGTCTCCGCTCATGTACAGTTCCCCCAGGACTCCTGCCGCGAAGGACTTTACATCCCTGCGGCTGTCCGAATCCCGCAGAAACCTGCTCTTAAACCTGATCTTGCGCTCAATTGCCTCGGGATTGTAGCAGGCAGCCTCGCCTATCACCAACGCTCCGTTGCGAAGTCTTGCATAGGCAGTTACAAAACTTCCGGCTTCTCCTACAGTGATGATCCGCGGAACGCCCGCGTCACTTTTATTAAGACAGGAGACGGCGCTCTCGGCGTCTCCCAGGTCAAATCCATAATAGCGGTCCATCTGGTATCTCCTTTACCTTCTGTAACTGCCGTTTCACATTGCCGCGACCGCAAGGCCCTTTCGGATCAGTACTCCGTCCCTCACAAGCGCAGGGCGCAGCGTCGCGTCTTTTTTGCCGGGCAGCAGTTCAAACCACTCTCTCTTGCCTCCTCCGAAATCCACTGTCTCCACCTGTCTGCGGTGCAGGTAATAGCGGACCGTGGAGATCGTCTCCTGAGCCGTCGTATCACCCGGCTCCTCTTCTCTGCGGCTGTACGCGTTCTCCAGGATCAAAGAGAACAGTTCCGCCTCTTCAGGACTGACACCGTTTCCGGAGGAAGGAGGAAGCAGGCTCTTCTCGTAATTGACGGCCTCCTCGGCCTCCTTAAGGCTCTTGTCCACCGACAGGATCACAGCTCTCATGCAGCTCCAGATCCGTCCCGGATCCACACGAATCTCCACCTGGTATTCATCACTGCCGGAAGCCTTGCCCGCTGTCTTGCGGCTCAGTGACAGCCTGCCCGCCCAGAAAAGAAGGATTCCCGCGAGGATCGCCGCCGGGATCGAGCCCAGAAGCGCCGACATCGACAGGCCGTTTCCCGCCGAGACCGCAAGCCCAAGGATCGCGCCCGCAAGGAACAGTACCCCTCCTGCCAGGCATGCGATGACCTGCCAGGTTATCTGTGTTCCTCCCTCATCGCCGGAACCGCCGGTGCTCTTCGACCAGACTTTGGTCTCACCCGCGGCGCTCAGCATCGGGATCATCATTTTCGCGGCCTGCAGCATATATCTCGCCGCGTCCCTGACCCTCTCCAGAGTACATTCCTCATTATAGCGAAGAAGGAGTCTGTCGAATTCCTTTTCCAGTACGTGCTCAGCCTGCTCCGGTGTCCCGGCTGCGGCCAGTCCGCTCATGAGCTGCTCTTTGTCAGCTTCCAGAAACTGCATCATCTCCATATCGGATCCCTCCGCGACATCTGTGTCAAAATATAGGCTTACCTTATATTATATAATACTAGAGGCATTTCGCAAAAGCCAAAAGAATAGCCGCGCGGATCCGCGCGGCTTTTTTCGTGTTTGAATCAGTCCAGGTTGGTATA
>CAMKAA010000198.1 GCA_946410365.1 uncultured Lachnospiraceae bacterium
ATGACAAGGATCGCAACGATTCCGGTCGGTTACGGAGACGGGTATCCCAGAAGCCTGTCAGGAAAAGGATATGTGCTCATCTGCGGCAAAAAAGCGCCGATCCTGGGCAGAGTCTGCATGGACCAGACGATGGTGGATATCACTCATATTCCGGAAGCCCGGGAGGGCAGCCTTGTGACGCTGATCGGAAGAGACAATGGGGAATCCATAACCATGGAGCAGCTCGGAGATCTGTCAGGAAGGTTTAACTATGAACTGGCCTGCGACATCAATCCGAGAGTGCCCAGAGTGATCTGCGGCGGAACCCTCGGTTGACGGCTTCGCAGGATAATGGTATATTCTAATTTGTATCTTTGCGTACAGAATAGAACGCGGCTCTGTTCAGGCACAGCTGCGGAATGATCATACGACTGTGAGGAGCGAAATTATGTCAGGACATTCTAAATTTGCAAACATTAAGCACAAGAAAGAAAAGAACGACGCAGCCAAGGGCAAGATCTTTACGATCATCGGCCGCGAGATCGCCGTGGCGGTCAAGGAAGGCGGCTCTGACCCCAATAACAACTTCAAGCTCGCCAAGGTCATCGCTAAGGCGAAGGCGAACAACATGCCCAATGAGACGATCGAGCGCGGCATCAAGAAGGCGGCGGGCGATCTCGGCAACGTCAACTATCAGTACAACACTTACGAAGGCTACGGCCCCGGCGGCATCGCGATCATTGTCGATACGCTGACTGATAACCTCAACAGAACAGCAGCAAATGTCAGATCCGCTTTCACTAAGGGAAACGGCAGCATCGGAACACCCGGATGCGTATCCTTCATGTTTGACAAGAAGGGCCAGATCATTATCGACAAAGAGGACTGCGATCTCTCTGCGGATGACCTTATGATGATCGCGCTGGACGCCGGTGCGGACGACATTAAGGAAGAAGAGGACAGCTTCGAGATCCTTACCGCTGAGGAGGATTTCGACGCAGTGGAGAAAGCCCTCAAGGACGAAGGGATCCCTATGGTCTCCGCGGAAGTGACCATGATCCCTCAGAACTATGTCAAGGTCACAGATGAGACCACAATGAAGCAGATCAACAGGATCCTGGATATCCTCGACGATGATGATGACGTTCAGAACGTCTATCACAACTGGGATGAGGACTGACGGGATAAGGCATTATATAACAGGAATCAATCAGGGCAGCTTTATGTTGAGACATAAAGCTGCTTCATTGACATAAACAGCAGTTCCTATATGCGCTGTATAAGTGATACAGAGGACTAAATATGCAGATAAAGGATCAGGAAAACGTAAGCGGCGGAGAAGAAAACGGATTCAGGCTTTTAAAGAATCCTCTCCCTTCTCCTCCGAAGAGATCTCATATCCGCATGGAATTCGATCTGACGGATTCAGATGAGGATGATTTTGATCTGGAGATCAGCGACGGGGATGATTTTGATATCTGACCGGGGCGGTTACCGGATCTGTGACGGCGGACAACGGCAGCAAACAAGGAAGGTTTACAAAAGCGTATGGCTTCATCCAAAGCGAAGAAGAGTACAAACAGCAGGAAAAGGCAGAATGGTTCCGGCAGGAAAGCAGGAAGCGGAGCGCCGAAGAGAATGACGAAGGCTGATTCTGAGAGACTGGCGCTGGAAGAGATGAGAGCGCAGGAAGTCAAGCGGGATATCCGCCTTCTGGTTCTCTTCGGCGCGATGGTCTTTGTGATGATCGCGGAGCTGGGATACGGGGGAGTCGTAGGAAAGGCTGTCTCCTCGGTAATGTTCGGACTGTTCGGCATGGCAGCTTATGCCATCCCGCCTTTTGTATTTATAACGGTTCTTTTTGTGATCTCAAATATGGGAAGAAGGACGCTGCCCGCAAGGACAACGGCTCTTATAATGCTCATGATATGTGTATGTGCGGCATTTGAACTCTGGAGCGGTGAACCCGGTAAGGCGCAGGCCTATAATGCGTCCGAGATCTATCAGCGATGCGCGGCTTCGAAGGAAGGAGGCGGACTGATCGGCGGCACTGTCGCCTACTGGCTGTTCCGGCTCCTGAGAAATGTCGGGTCAGTATTTGTGCTGGTCCTTCTCATACTCATATTCCTGATGATATTCACGCAGTTTTCACCTGTCGAGCAGTACAGAAAGGCTCAGCAGGACAGGATCCGCAGAGGCGATCCTTCTTTTATGGAGAAGCGAAGAGCCAGAGCGCAGGAAGCCAGAGAGCTTTCTGCAAGGCGCAGGGAAGCTGTTGCCATTGAGAGGGAGAAGGAGAAAAAGGAGCGGGAGGAACTGCTCGAGCAGGAGAGGGTTAACCGGGAAGAAAGACGCCGGCGCCGGGAGGAAATGCGGCAGGAGGCTCTAAAGAGAGAGCAGCTTGACATGAGCTCCACGGTGATCGCGCCTGCCCTTAACGAAGAGGAGGAAGATTTCGGCCTCGACGAGGGATCCGCGCTCTTTAGAAGAAAGGAAAAAAAGAAGACGCAGCCCGCGGCGGGGGAGGAATCTGCGCGCGTCCCCGAGAAGATCAGGAGCAGCACCTCACACGGAATACGTTTGCTCGACAGGGACAACAGCAGGCCGAACAGAACAGAGGAGATCCGTGTCAGTGCTTCTCCGGTCAGCGATGCGCAGGAGAGCACCGACGGCCGTATACTGCGGCCTGATGCCAATACGGTGAGAGTGGAATCGGAAAA
>CAMKAA010000199.1 GCA_946410365.1 uncultured Lachnospiraceae bacterium
TTTTTCAGTTTTTTCAGATTAACATCCATACCCATAGTATTATTCCTCCTTCCCGTATCCTCAGTCGATCATATCTTTGCTTACTGTATAATTGAAGACAGGGCCGTCGAGGCAGATATACTTCTCACCGACTCTGCAGTGACCGCATTTGCCAAGTCCGCAGCACATCTTGCGCTCCTGGGATACCCAGATATTTTCCTCCTTAAATCCCTTCTGCAAAAGGCCCATCACAGAGAATCTCATCATCGGAGGAGGTCCCACGACAACTGCCTGTGCTGTTTCAAGGTCGCGGATCGGAACATCGGGAATATATTTGGTTACCAGACCGATATTACCGGTATAGCCTTCCGGCGCGCCGTCCACAGTAAGGATCAGGTCGAGCTTCTCGTCCCATCTCTTAAGGTCATCTCTGAACAGCATGTCGTCGGGGCTTCTGAATCCGACGATCACATGCTTGTCCCCCGGCTCTTTCGTATGCGCGAGCGCGTCGATGACTCCGCGTACAGGAGAGACGCCCGTACCGCCCGCGATAACGATCACTTCGCCGTTCTCATACAGGGAGGTGTCAAATCCGTTGCCGTAAGGGCCGCGGAGCAGAAGGCTCTGGCCTTTATATTTTTCAAAAACTTCATTTGTGACGCGGCCGACTTTGCGGATCGTAAGATCCACGAAGTTCGGACCGATGCCGCTGACGGAGATCGGCGCCTCGCCGTACTTCGGAATGGATACTTCGAAGAATTGTCCGGGCTTAACCTCTCCCACATACTCCATGCGGAATGTGTATTCCTTCTGTGTATGCTTAATCACATCCAGGATCTTGGAAGGCCAGGGCACATAAGGATTGTTCTGCATATTAGTTGCTCCCATTCTGCACCTCCTCTACTGCCTTGTTCACCTTGTTGATGCACGCGGAGAACGAAATATACTCGGGACATACCATGTCGCAGCGGCCGCAGCCGACGCACATGTCATAGCCGAATCTCTTTCTGAAATCAAAGATCTTGTGAAGGACTTTGAAGCGCATTCTCTCTCCATTGGTCCTTCTGTACTGACCGCCGCCGGCGACATTGGTGTAGCCGTCCACCATACAGGACGCGCCGACTCTTCTTCTCTCGCCGACCTTGCCGTTGTCCGTATAGAATACATCCTGCATTGTGTAGCAGGTGCAGGTGGGACATACAAAGTTGCAGCGGCCGCAGCCGATGCAGCGTGAGCTGTACTCATCCCATACAGGGTTCTTATAGATGCTGTTCGGAATCTGTTCCGGAATCGTTACCCGGGTCGCGTTCTCAGTGACATACTTCGGTTCTACAGCCTCTTCTCTGCCGCCGCAATCCGCGAAGATCTTCGCGCACTCCTCACACTTGACGTCACAGTGGATCTCATCGCCGATCACATCGACAGAGAACAGATAACCGTCTGTCGTTTTGTTGGTGCCCATATCCACGCAGAAGCAGTCTGCGCCGGACTTCTGACAGCCGATCAGGACAAATCTGACTCTGTCCCGGATCTCTTTGTAGAAAGGATCCTGCTCGATGCCATTATTCAGATAGATCTGATCCAGGCGGCGCACAGCGTGCATGTCGCAGCTCTTCATGAATACGATCACTTCCCTCTGATCCCGGTCTGCAGTCTTCACTTCGTTCTCTGTAAAGAAGAAAAGTGTCTCGGACAGAGGCGTAAGGATCTCCTTGAAAGCGTAATCAGACTTCTTTTCGAGCTCGATCTGGGAGAGCTCTGTCACATAATCATAGCGGACAACATCCGTATCCGTAAATCTTCCTTCGCCCACTTTGAGGACCGGTGCATAGATCAGCCTCTCCCGGGCGAGTGTCTTAAGGGCTCTGTCAAAAGCCTCTTTTGTCAGAATATATCCCAATTTTTGCCTCCCTTCTGCTGTAATGACCAGCTGTATAGAGGTGCTGTCCGAAAAGCATTACCGGACAGCGCCGCTATTCTTTATTCATCCCCTTTTCTGCTTTTTCAGGAACATTCTGAGGAACATCAGCATCACATATCCCACCAGCATGCTGGTCACAAAGATCTGCAGACCGGCGAGCTGCGTCACCGCATATCCAAGAGCTTCACTTCCCTTCTCCGTCAGGTATCCAGCCATCTTCTGGGACGCCACGACACCGATCGCCATAGGGAATGTGAGACCTGCAAATCCCGGATAGAAATCAAAAGAGAAGAAATCCGGAAGTTTATACAGGATAAAAGCAAGCGAAGCCAGAACACAGATATACATGAATGTCAGGACGATGCCGTTGTTCTGTCCGTTGACATTGATAAGGCTGACGACGCAGAGGCTGCAGGGCGCGAGCAGAACAGCCATTGTGTGATAAGCCGCGTTCTTGATCTCCACATTGAGAAGTCTCCATATCATAAAGGGAACAATGACTACATAAATAATGCAGCCGTAGATCGTGATGAACTTAAGGATCGGGCCCGCGTTCATCTTTCCACCGGTGACACAGGCGACCATCCAGCCATTGTAGGTCACAAACCAGCTGGGCATCATGTTTGTGAAGTCCTTAGGAATGATCACTTTTCCAAACGCGTGCTTGATCGTAAAAACGATAATGTGGATGCAATGGATCGCGACAGCGATAAACCAGATGATCTTTCCGAAAGGAAGACCGATCTCATAGTAAAAGCTTCCGAGCA
>CAMKAA010000200.1 GCA_946410365.1 uncultured Lachnospiraceae bacterium
CGGTCCAAAGCCCTCTGAAACCTTGCGCTTTTCTCTTCATTTGTGCAGATGTCTGCGCACATAGGCAAATGTCTTCTCCTCTCCTTCCTCTGCGAGCATGAGCAGCAGCTTATGGAGCAGTGCCGCAGTCTCCGGATGCATAAAACTGATCACATGAGTGCCCCGTTCAAAATATTTAAGAGGGTAGGAATCGTCGTATTGATCACCCGCGTATACCTTGCTGGCGGCGATACGGTCCATTAGCATTTCTACCACATATCTTCCGGGCATCTTGACGGGGATTACCGGGCCGGAACCCAGTTCGCCGCGCAGATTATAATCCACCCAGTACTCGAAGTGATGGCGGTTGCGCCCCTTGTGGTGCAGCCATGACGCACTGTAGCCCTTTTCTTCCCTTTCCGCATTATTGGGAGAACGGTTTCCCTGCCAGTATCTCGCCCCTACCATGAATTCGGTTGGGGAAAACTTGGAGAGATCGTGCAGGATGCCCTGTCTGTAGAGACCGACACTGAAACAGCCTTTCATGACCAGATATTTGTGCCTTGTTACTGTATTCAAATGTCCGATGAATTTTTCCGGTGTGATCTTTTCTTTACTCTTTTTCATCTTTCTCTTCTTTGACCGGGACGCTCTCTGTCACAGCAGCCGCCTCAGCAGGAGCTTCAGTCTTAGTCTTCTTCGCTTTCTTCTTTCTGTTTCTGACCGGTTTGTTGGAAGTCACAGTGTTAAGGATCCTGATGGATCTGGGGGCGACATCCACTGTATGCTGGTCATCCATTATGCACTCGCCATCCAGGAATGATTCTTCGAGAGCAGTATCCAAAAGAAGATTCCATCTTCGTCCGGGAGCCAGCTTGGGAAGACCAAGTTCCTGCTTCTCCCAGTGCATGTTGATCGCAAGATAGATCAGATCAGTCTTCGCCTTTCCGCGCACATAGTTTTCACAGAGGCAGATTCCGATACAGTGGCTGAAGGGGCTCAGGTCCGGTTTCCACGCTTCCGCGCCGTGCAGAGACAGATCGGGATATCCGCAACCGATATAATCCGTGTTCTTGAACGGAGCGATGCCGGTGAATACAGGGTGATCATTTCTGAATTTAATGATCCGTCTGACATATTCCCGGATATACTCGCCTGTTTCTCCGTTGTCCCATTTTGTCCAGCCGGTCTCATTGTCCTGACAATACGGATTGTTGTTGCCAAACTGTGTGTTAAAATTCTCATCTCCTGCATTGATCAGAGGAGTACTTTGGGAAAGGAATAACAGCGTGAGGAAATTCCGTATCTGATTGAGCCTCAGACGCATCACATCTTCCTGCTCAGAGTCTCCTTCTTCTCCGCAGTTCCAGCTGTAGTTGTCGGGAGTGCCGTCGTTTCCGCCCTCTCCGTTCGCCTCATTGTGCCTTTCACTATATGAGACCAGGTCTCTGAGCGTAAATCCGTCGCTGCCGCATATATAATGGACATTTCCGTGTCCGGAAGGAACCTTGAAAAACTCATACAGAAACTCGCGCATCACATAGTCGTCGCTCTTACAGAAGCGGCGGATCAAAGTAGAGAATCTGTTGTTATGAGTAAAAAGATTGCCGGTATCGACAGGTCCTGCCTCAGGATTCTCGGCATCCATTCCCTCGATCTCCCCATACGGAAAATCAGTGTAAAACAGCCGGACATCGGAGAGCATAGGATCTGAAGCAAAAAGCTTGATGTCGGCGACGGATCCCATAAGATGGAAGCCGTCTACGCCATAGTGTGTGGCATAAAATCTGGCGATCTCGATCTGCTGCTGGGAATTCACTGATGAAGGGAAATACAGCTGCAGGTAAACAGATATTCCCGCCTTATGGAAGCTTTCGACCATATCGGAGAATTCCTTCTGCGCTCCTTTTTCATAACTGCCGGAGCTGTAAGAAGAATTCGGGGAGTAGTAAAATCCCCGCGCATAGCCCCAATAATTGACTTTTCTGACGGAGAGATCCCTGACCGGAAGTCCGCGCTTATTGACGGGATACAAGGCAAGGGCATCCTCCATAGTGCGGGGACCGTCTTCGGCTCTTGTGACGGGCTGAAGTTCATAGACAGGCATAAGTTCAACAGCTGTAACACCAAGTTCTCTGAGATATCCTGCCTTTTCGGCAGCAGCAGAAAAAGTGCCCGGCTGCGCGGTGATATTCTTATCAAGCATTGTAAAGCCGCGCACGTGCAGACTGTAGATGATGGTCTCACCTGCTCTTTTTGCGGACACGCCGTGATAGGCCGGAAGCTTGTCATCCGGTCTGTAGAAAAAGCCGCCGGCGCGGATGGTTCGTCCTTCTCTCTCGATCTGCACAATATTCCTGCAGCTGGGATCTACAAAGAAGGTGCTGCCGCTGAAAAGTCTGTAGCTCCATTCGGAGGGATCCAGAGGAGTGATCTTCACGGAATACAGACTTCCGAATCTGTATTCATCAGTAAGCTGGACAGTGATCTCGCTTTTGTCCGCGTTGTTGTAAAGAATAAGTCCGCAAGGTTCTTTTCCGCGGAATACAGCGGAGACGATCACGCCGTTCTCCGTCACGGTCACGCCCGGATTCACACAGTGCGCAGGTTCTATCTTAATATTCTGGTTCAATTTAAGCCTCCTTGCGGTTTGCTGGTCTGAAATCCAATATCTATTAAT
>CAMKAA010000201.1 GCA_946410365.1 uncultured Lachnospiraceae bacterium
ATGGTTCCGTTGGGGTCGTTGGACCAGCCCGAAGGCACGGAAGCGTGATAAAGGGGTCTGTAACTCTTGCTCATATTTCCTCCTGTTTGAGTGTATCAGTCAACCCGGAATCCCCGGAAGCGTCAATAGTGGATTACATTTTCTTCACTCCGAATCCTCGCGAGCACCGGAGCTGCCTCCGGACTTTCAAAATAGCGGAGCGTGCTGTCCGGCACCAGATCGCGGAGTTCATCGAAGCGCCCGTCCTTGAGAAGCTGCCGCACGGTGGAGGCACTGATGGCCTGTCCGCCGGAAGCCGATCCTGCCGGAGCTTCCTTGCGCGGCACGACGACGCAGGCGACGCCCGCCTTGGGCAGTTCTTCCTGCATGATCCTGTTGTAGATGCCGGTCACAAGGCTTGTGGGCTCTTCGCCGACGTAGCGGACGCCGATGTTCAGGGCCGCCGCTATTTTGGCAAAGACCTGCAGATCCAGAAAAGCGTGGCTCTCGATGACCGCGGTCTCGTCCTTCTGGAAGTAACTCGGGAAGGTGGCGCTGCTGATGACATAGGGGCCGCTCTCGTGGTAAATGAGGTTGGGAAGGTGTGAGGTGCCCTCCATGATCAGGCGCTTGCGGACGGCGAAAGGCACCAGGGAAGCATCCTCGCTTACCATGAAGAGGTGCACGAGGTCGTTCTCGGCACATGCCTTCTCCACAAGGTAGAGGTGGCCGTTTGTGAACGGATTGGCGTTCATTACCAGCGCTGCGGTGCGGGAAGCGGCGGGTGCCGGTGCTGCCTTGGCTGCAAGAACCTTGGCAGTCTCACGCTTAAGGCCATCCAGGTAGTCAGCAAAGCCGGTGCGCCTGTTCTCCATGAAGACGATGCGGCCCTCAATGCGGACGATCTCGTGGAATCCGAGGTCTCCGAAGAATTTGGCGGAATCGCATTTCGTGTAGAGAAACAGATGCATGTTGCCGCGGCTGTACTGATAGGAGATCAGATGCGAGACGATCGCGTTCATCAGGCCTTCGCCCTGGTGGGCGCTGCTGACTGCCATACAGCGCAGCGTGTTGCCGAAGCAGCTGCCGGTAGCAATGATGTTCATATCGTCATCGTACATGCCGCATGTGTAATCAAGGTTTCCGTCTCTGCGAATGCCCTCGGCCAGGAGCAGTTTGTCGATCTGGTCGTTGGAGTATCGGTCTGTGGGATAAATCTGGGAAATTCCGTATTCGGACATGATCATGATCCTTTCGTGCGCAAAAAGTTCTGCACTTATAGAATACCATAAAGCCCCTATTAATGCCTTATAAGAAACAAAAGTATGAATTAATCGGGGGATGCGGTATTATTAAATATAGGTTTTATAATACTTGGCCGGAGAGGGAGTATTGTGTCATATGAATGAGATGAGAACGAGCCGGGATGGAGAAGCCGCTGCCTGCTCCGGGATCCTTATCCGCGAGGCCTCTGTGGAGGACGCGGCCAGGCTTCTTGAGATATATGCTTACTATGTGGAGAAAACCGCCATCACTTTCGAGTACGATGTGCCGTCTCTTGAGGAGTTCAGGGGCAGGATCCGGCATATAAAGGAGCGCTATCCCTATCTGGTGATAGAGCGGAACGGTGTGATCGAAGGATACGCTTATGCCGGCGTCTTCAAGGACAGGGCGGCTTACGACCGCTCCTGCGAGATGACGATCTATCTTGACCGCGGTGCAGTCGGCGGAGGGCTCGGCAGGAAGCTGTATGAGGCCCTTGAGGAAGCGCTGAAAGCGCAGGGAATGCTGAATCTGTACGCCTGCATCGGATATCCGGATGAACCGGACGAATATCTGGACTACAACAGCGCGCAGTTTCACGAACATCTGGGATACAGAACGGTTGGCACTTTCCACCAGTGCGGATACAAGTTCGGACGGTGGTACAGCATGATCTGGATGGAGAAGATGATCGGAGAGCACAAGTGACGCGGCCGGGGAAATGAGCAAAATGAGCGAGATGGAAAGACTGAAAACGATCATAGAGCGCCTCCGCGCCAAAGACGGATGCCCCTGGGACAGCGTACAGACCCACGAGAGCATCAAGGCGATGTGTATCGAGGAGGCAGCGGAGGTCGTGTGCGGGATCAATATTTTGACAGCTACAGGGGACCCGGAGAATCTGCGGGAGGAGCTGGGCGACCTGCTCTTCCAGGTGATCTTCCACGCGAGCCTGGCGGAGGAAGAGGGACTCTTTACGCTGGAGGATGTGGCCAGGACTGCCGCGGACAAGATGGTGCGCAGGCATCCGCATCTCTTCGGCGGGGCAAAATACAGCTCGGAAGCAGAAAAGGACGCCGCCTGGGAGGAGATCAAGCGGGCGGAAAAAGAAGGCCGGGAATGGCAGGAACCGTATCTGGCAGCAGCCATGGAAGAGGCAAAGGAACTGATCGACGTCGCTGAGAGGCGCAAGGGATTCAGGAAAGAATAAACCGGGGATGACCGGCGAGATTTAGAAAGGGGAACAAAATGGCAGATAACACAAACATGAAGGATTATGAACTGGCTCTGAACGCAGTGCGCGAGCGCACAGACTTTGTGCCGAAGGTAGGTATCGTGCTTGGATCCGGCCTCGGCGGACTGGCGGATGACATCGAGGTTGTGACCAGAATTCCCTATTCCGAACTCGAGGG
>CAMKAA010000202.1 GCA_946410365.1 uncultured Lachnospiraceae bacterium
ACTGCCCTCAAGCATTTCCCCGGCCACGGCAATGTGGGCGAGGACAGCCACACGCATCTTCCCTGCGCAGATTTCAGCCTCGAGGAGCTCAAGGCCATGGACCTGATTCCTTTCCGGGCAGGCATCGACCAGGGCACGGATATGATCATGACCGCACACATTCAGTTCCCTCAAATTGAGAAAGGAACTTATACCTCAATTCAGGATGGCGAGGAGATCAATCTGCCGGCTACCCTGTCCCGCACGATCGTCACAGGTCTTCTCCGCGAGCAGATGGGCTATAACGGAATCGTGATCACGGACGCTATGGTAATGGACGCGATCGACGAGCATTTCGATCCGATGGACGCCGCTGTGATGGCGATCAATGCGGACGTCGATATTTTGCTGTGTCCGGTGGACCTGTATAAAGATGCTGAAGTCAATACTTTGCCCGATATGGATAAGTATATGGAGGGACTTCTGGCAAGAGTGGAAGCCGGCGATATTCCGATGGAAGAACTGGATAATTCCGTGTACAGGATCCTGAAACTGAAAAAAGACAGAGGCATTGCAGTGCCTTCAGAACAGCAGGTCGCGGAGGCGGCAAACGTAGTCGGCACGAGCGCCAATCACAAGAGAGAATGGGAGATCGCGCAGGCGGGCATGACGCTTCTGAAGAACGAGAACAACGCGCTGCCTCTTGACAAGGATCAGTCGGTTCTGTTCCTGTATCCGGTGGAGAAGAGAGGACCGTCTGTGGAATATGCGGTGAACCGCCTTCAGAAGGAAGGGCTGCTGGACGCTTCCAAAGTTACGTCTATGTGCTATGCGGACCTCAAGGCAGATAATGCGGAACTGCAGCAGGCAATGGCCAACGCCGATAAACTCGTAGTTCTGTCACAGGCTACCAGCAGGAACGAAGAGATCGTCAAATTGATCGGCCAGGCCCACGAGAGCGGCAAACAGGCAGTGCTTCTGAGCCTGAACCTCCCCTACGATGCAGCATGCTACGAGGAGATGGATGCGGTCCTCTGCGCGTACCAGCCTTACGGAAGCGCGCATGACGAAGAAGGAAACGGACCCTTCAACCTGAATGTGGCCGTGGCGATCTGCACAGCCTACAACCAGTCCGTTCCTTCCGGAACACTGCCGGTCAACGTGCCGAAGGTCGAAGTGAAGGACGGAGCGGTTTCCTTCCTGGATGAGTACCTGTACGAGCGCGGATTCGGACTGGAGATCTGGGGCGACTGATCAAACGACCTCTGTGATTAAACGACCTCTGGGGTAGTTTGTCCCCAGGTGTGGAAAAACTGTGATCAAACGACCTCTGGGGTAGTTTGTCCCCAGGTGTGGAAAAACTGGATCAAACGACCTCTGGGGTGATTTGTTGCCATATTATGTGTCAAGGAGGATAGAAACACTATGAAAATGAGAAGCATAAATCGAATTTTAGCGATAGTATTAGCGCTGGTTCTGGCCGCAGGTCTCGCAGCATGCGCCGGCAACTCGTCCAAGAAATCTGAATACAAAGGGATCAAAACAGACTCTCCTGAGTGGGTGGCGAATCTGGATGCCGCCGCGACCGCCGATCAGATGCTGGTCGTAGCCGCATTTAGCGAAACGGCTACAGACGCATGGATCTCTCTGCACGAAAAGCAGGCGGACGGCACCTGGAAGATGGTCATGACAACCCCCGGCTTTATCGGCAAAAACGGCCTCGGCAAGACCAAAGAAGGAGATGCCAAAACACCGACCGGCGTTTTCCATTTCAACCGCGCCTTCGGAATTGCGGATGATCCGGGCTGCGCGATTCCTTACGTGAAAGTCGACCAGGATACTTACTGGTCCGGCGACCCGCGCGAGGGGTTCCACTACAATGAGCTTGTGAATATCAAGGATCTGCCCGATCTCGACCTAGCGAGCGGCGATTCCGAGCACATCATCGACTACATTTATCACTACCAGTACTGCCTGAATATCAGTTACAACGAGGAAGGAACGCCGGGACTCGGTTCTGCAATCTTCCTGCACTGTTTTGGCCCTGCGAAGCCTTTTACCGGAGGCTGCGTCGCTATTCCGGAGGACCACATGAAATATGTCATGCAGCACGTTGACGATAAGACAGCTGTCGTGATCAACACTTATGAGGCGCTGTCCGGCGGTGCCGACTGGCCCGGCAGCACCTGGCCGCAGGAGAGATAACAAAAATGCTATGCATTAGAGTCCCGATGAGAGGACGCTGCTAATGAACAGATCAGAAGTTATTTCAGTATTTGACGCATATGTGGATAAATATGATCGTGATAACCCCATGATCTTCCAGAAAGCCGCGCACTCCTACAGGGTTGCGGCAATCGCTGAACGTATTGCGCGGAGCCTTGGCCAGGAGGAACTGGTGGACTTTGCATGGCTGCTCGGGCTGCTTCACGATATAGGGCGTTTTGAACAAGCCCGGAAGTACCGCACATTCGTCGATTCCGAGTCGGTGGACCACGCAGAACTTGGTGCGGACATCCTTTTCAAGGAAGGCCTGATCAACCGTTTCCCGGCGGAACCATTGCCTGAAGGCTGGCAAAATATAGCTGAAATCGCAATCCGGCAGCACAACAAACTGACTCTTCCGGAAGATTTGGATGAGAATACCAGGACGCTCTCTGACATTCTCAGAGACG
>CAMKAA010000203.1 GCA_946410365.1 uncultured Lachnospiraceae bacterium
AATTTCGAGGTTACGGCGGTCCACGACGGGCGGGATCAAAACATAGACTCAGCAGAAATCTTAGAACTCGCCGCGCTGGCGGAGAGCCATTCATCACACCCCATTGCATCGAGCATTCGACGCGCGTATGAAGCGGGCGGCGCGGAACTGGACAAGAGCCGGGTGGCGGACGTGCAGGAAGTCAGCGGCAAGGGCGTGATCGCAGTTGTCGACGGGATACAGGTTGCAGCGGGAAATCTCAAACTGATGCGTCAGTTGGACATAGAATGTGAAGCCTGCCACCATGTCGGGACCATTGTATATGTGGCGAAGGGTGCCGCGGGCGGACCGCTTTCCTACATCGGCCATGTAGTCATCTCCGACGAGATCAAGCCGACTTCCGCGGAAGCCATCAGTGCATTGAAGAAGGCAGGCGTTGTGAAGACAGTCATGCTGACCGGCGATATCACTTCTATGGCGGAAAGCGTGGCGAAAGAAGTGGGCCTTGATGAGGTGCATGCGGAGCTCCTGCCGGAAGACAAAGTGACACATGTGGAGAAGCTCATTGCTGAGAAGAACGCGCAGGCAGGTCCCGGCGCCGCGCTTGCTTTTGTCGGCGACGGCATCAACGACGCACCGGTCCTGGCTATTGCTGACCTGGGTATAGCGATGGGCGCCCTTGGCTCCGATGCGGCTATTGAGGCGGCAGATGTCGTCCTTATGGATGACGATCCGGCGAAGATCGTCAAGGCGATCCGCATTGCGCGCAAGTGCATCCGTATCGTCAACGAGAATATCTGGTTCGCCATCGGCGTGAAGTTCCTGTGCCTGATCCTCGGTGCACTTGGCATCGCGAATATGTGGCTCGCGATCTTTGCGGACGTGGGCGTCATGGTGCTCTGCGTGCTGAACGCGGTAAGGGCGTTGTTCGTGAAGAATATATAAGGTGCAGATTTCATCAGAGGCTGCCGCGGATTGATCGCGGCAGCCTCTTTGTTTATTCTCCCAGCGTCCGGAATGCGCTTCGTATCACAACGAAGGCGGCGGCCGCGACCAGAAAATCAGCGACAGGTCCTGAGATGAGGACGCCGTCAATGCCCATAAAGCGAGGCAGGATAAGCAGCAAGGCAATTAACACCAGCTGCTTGGACAGAGAAATGATAATGCCGTTTCTGGGGCGTTTGATAGAGACCATCGTGTTCATGGAGACCGGGAGGACGCCTGCCAGAACGACCAGAAGCATGAACTCGTGCATGTAACGCAGCGCAAATTCCTCATAACCGCCTGCGCCTCCGCCGAACAGAGAAAGGATTTGGTGGGGGAAAAGCCAGAAACATGCCGTCTCTACTGCACCTATGAAAAAGGCATACCGGAACACCAGCAGAGATGTCTTCTTCACGCGGTCATAATTGCCGGCGCCGAAGTTGAAGCCCATGATGGGCTGCCCGCCGATACTGCAGCCGATGATCGTGGAATAGAAGAGGAAGTTGACTTTGGTGACCACGCCCGCAGCGGCGAGAGCCTCGCTTCCCCCGTAAGGAGAAAGGGCGCCATAGCGGCTCAGAGAGCTGTTGAGGACCAGGTTCATGACAAACATGGCGGCCTGGTTGAGGCTTCCGGCCGCGCCTATGGATGTGATCTGAGTGATTTTTTGACTTGTCAGGGCAAAATGCCGTCGTTCCAGCTTCCCTGTCCTGAAACGGAGCATATATCCGGCTGCCAGAAGGGCAGAGACGATCTGGCCTGTGACCGTTGCAAGCGCTGCGCCCGCAATACCCATATTGAGGGGAAAGAGGAAAAGATAGTCCAGAACGAAGTTCAGAGCCACGCCGGCCATAGAGCACAGCAGCGCAAAGCGGGGGCTTCCGTCGGAGCGGATGAGAAGCGTGCCGCCGGAGGTAATGGCCAGAAAGGGGAGGCCTGGCGCGATCAGGCGCATGTAGGTGAGCGCATAGGGGAAGACCTCCTCGGTCGCTCCGAAAAGACGCACAAAAGCAGGCGTAAAAAGAAAGACCAGAGTCCCGATGATCACGCCCTGCAAAGTCAGGAGCGTGAGACCTGCACCAGCAAAGCCGAGGGCTTCATCGGTCTCTTTGCGGCCGTTGCAGACGTTGAAATTGACGGAGGAGCCGTTGCTGAAGAGGATCGTGAGCGCGCCGCACAGAAAAGTGAGAGGATAGGCGACCGTGGTAGCGGCATTTCCCAAAAAACCGATCCTCTGACCAATGAACATCTGGTCCACCATGTTGTAAAGGGAAGAGATCAGAGTAGCAATGATGCTGGGTACAGCATATTGCAGCAGAAGCCTTCCAACCGGAGCAGTACCCAGCGGGTTTGCGGTATTTTTTGTATTCGAAGACTGTTGAATCTGGGACATGAGGGGCTCCTTTCAAAATCCTGAAGAGCTTCTGCGACAGATGATTGTATATATTATATCCCGAGCGATGTATGAGAAAAAGATGATATAATTGATGCGTCACAATCAATCTTTACCGGAGAAACCGCATTATGAGAAAAACAGTTATCGCTCTGGCCATGTGTGTGACCCTGGCCTTTTCATCATTAAGCACTGTCTGTGCGGCCAGCCAATGGAGCGCACCCGCTTCCACAACTGACGAGCAGAAATCATACGTCGAAGGGGAAGCCCTTGCGATCGT
>CAMKAA010000204.1 GCA_946410365.1 uncultured Lachnospiraceae bacterium
GATCCCTGTTGGCTTTCAGATAATCCCAGTTCAGCCAGGAGATCTCGCTGTCCTGGCAGTAACCGTTATTGTTGCCGTACTGTGTATTTCCGAACTCATCGCCGGAAAGGATCATAGGGGTGCCGCGGCTGCATAAAAGGACCGTCATGGCGTTCCTCATCATCTTCTGCCGCAGAGAATTGATCACCGGGTCCTCTGTGTGACCCTCCACACCGCAGTTCCAGCTCCTGTTGTCATCCGCGCCGTCTGTGTTGTTCCAGCCATTCGCCTCGTTGTGCTTGTGGTCGTATGAGAACAGATCATGCATTGTAAATCCGTCATGGCAGGTCACAAAATTCACCGATGAATTGTAACCAATATAGGGCGCCTTGCCATACATATCCATGGAGCCGGTGATCCTGGCCGCTGTCTCGGGCGCGTGCCAGTAATTGCCCTTGAGGAAATCCCTGATGGAATCCCTGTATCTTCCGTTCCACTCGGACCACCTGTTGTAGGCGGGGAAACTGCCCACCTGATACAGGCCGCCGGCGTCCCAGGGTTCCGCGATCATCTTCGTCTTCATGAGCACCGGGTCCGTGCTGATCATCCTAAGAAGCGGCGGATCGGTCATTGGCGCGCCGTCCTCATCCCTTGTCAGGATAGAAGCAAGGTCGAACCTGAATCCGTCAATGTGATATTCCGTCACCCAGTATCTCAGACAATCCACGATAAAGCGGCTCACCTGGGGGTGGTTGCAGTTGAAAGTATTTCCACAGCCGCTGAAATTGTAATAATCTCCTCCCGGCGTCTGCGTGTAGTAAATATTGCTGTCGATCCCTTTGAAAGAGAAATACGGGCCGTTTCGGTTGCCTTCGGCAGTGTGATTAAACACTACGTCTAAAATGACCTCGATCCCTTCTTTCTTGAGAAGTCTGATCAGCTGTTTGAGCTCCGTTCCCTCTTCGTTGTATTCGATCGAAGCCGTGTAGGCTGTATTGGGAGCAAAAAAGGCGACCGTATTATAGCCCCAGTACTCCAAAAGCATCTTGCCGTTGTGGCTTCTGGCGTTGATGCGCTCGTCAAACTCGAAGATCGGCATAAGTTCAACAGCCGTAACTCCCAGTTCTTTAAGATAGGGAATTTTCTCAATGATCCCTGCAAAAGTGCCAGGATACTGCACATCGGATGTCTTGTGCCTTGTAAATCCCCGGACGTGCATCTCATATATGATCGAATCTTCCATCGGTGTGTGAGGGAACTTATTCTCAGTCCAACGGAAGTTTTCCTTTACAACTCTCGAATGGTAATCCGCCTCAGTTTTGGCTACGCCCCATGCCCTCTGCCCTGTGACAGCTCTGGAATAGGGATCAAGGATCAGTTTGTTGCGGTCAAAATACAGTCCCTTTGAGGGATCAAAAGGCCCGTCCAGCTTATAAGCGTACTCAAAATCTTCCACATCCAGACCTGATACAAAGATCGAATAAGTGCTGCCGACCCTGTAAGACTCCGGAATGCGGATGATCGCAAAAGGCACCGTCTGCTTTCTTTTAAATAAAAGGAGGTCGCAGGAAGTCGCGCCCACGGAAGAAATGGTGAAATTCACACCTCCGCGCAGCGCTCTCGCTCCGTTAAGCCGGTAATTGCCGGGCCTTACAAAAAATCCGGAGATTTCGTCAAGCTTTTCCCTTTTATGATCCCTGACAGACATGTGGGCCTTGATCGTTATGCTGTTTTTTTCTGCTTTTTTGCCGGTCTGACCTTCCAGAAGTCTCCGGACTACGTCGAAACGCCTCATAACTGATTGTTAATGCCTCACTTAAACGTAATAAGGACAGAATCCCACACATGGTTCTGCATACTCTAAAGTAATATTTTAACAGATAATGAACCTCTTGGAAAGTTTTGACTTCATCAAAATAGACCCGAAAGAGTCTTTGATCTCTTTCGGGTCCTGATTTTGTACAATTTGCATTATGCAGGATATGCGCCGTTAGCAGTGTCTGCCTTGGTCAGATCCACTTTCTCCTGCTGCGCGAGACGATACTTGAAGAAATCGACCGCGACCTGAGGGAACAGAGCATAGGACAGAACGTCCTCATCCTGCTGCTTCCACTGCGCGCATTCTTTCTCGAACTGCGGCAGCTGCGGAGGAATGAGATCCGCGGGCCTGCAGGTGATCCTCTCCTCGTCGCCGATGACCTTCTTTACTACTTCCTCGTTCATAGGCTTGATCGTCTGGCCGTACTTGCCGCGGATCAGATCCTTGGTCTGAGCGGTAGCCATCTTATAGCGCTCGCCCATAAGTACGTTCATAACAGCCTGTGTGCCGACGATCTGGGAAGAAGGAGTAACGAGCGGAGGCTCGCCGAGATCCTTACGAACCCTCGGAACCTCTTCCAGAACTGCAGTGAGTTTGTCGGAAGCGCCCTGCTCTGCCAGCTGGCTCACCATGTTGGAAAGCATTCCGCCGGGGACCTGGTAGATCAGAGTTCTGATGTTAACGCCGAGAACCTTGGTGCTGAGAAGGCCGTTCTCAAGGCACTCCTCGCGATAAGGTGTAAAGTAATCCGCGATTTCCTTAAGAAGAGCCTGGTCGAGACCTGTATCTCTCTCAGTTCCCTTAAGAGCTCCGACCATAACCTCTGTCG
>CAMKAA010000205.1 GCA_946410365.1 uncultured Lachnospiraceae bacterium
GGATGATCGGGATGAAGTAGCGCATCTGCTTGAACCACCAGGGCCAGTCGTGATTGACGTCATAGCCCCAGAAATCACACCACGCTCCGATGCCCTTCTCGCGGAAAACGCTGTCGAGATATCTGAGCGAGCGGACACCGTCCTCTTCCCAGGCGCCCTGGCCGACGCAGATGATGATCTGCTTCTGATTATACTCGTCGATATAGGGATGATCCGGAGACATGTTGGGCAGGAAGCACTCCGGAGAATTGTCGTACAGCGTCTCGTTCATCCAGCCCTTGAAGAAGACATTGCTGTCATAGACGCCGGACAGTGCCAGGCATCCTGAAAACAGGTCAGGTCTTCTGAGCATTGTGATCACTGCGTGGTTCGCGCCGAGACTGCAGCCCGTAGTCATGGGCAGCTTTCCTCCGGTTCTCTCCAGTATGATGGGCATTGCTTCATCCACAATATAATGGAAGTAAAGTTCCTGCTTCCAGGCCCTGCGTCCCAGATCCCAGTCTCCCTCCGACCAGCTCTCCTTGTCGATGGTATCTACCACGAAATACTGGATCTTGCCATCTTCCAGATAGTCGCTCAGTTCACCAATCATGCCGAACTCTTCATAATTGTGGCATTTCGAATCCTGAGTAGGAAACGCAAGGAACGGCACTCCGCCGTGGCCGTAGATGCAAATGTGCATATCTCTGCTCAGGCAATTGCTGTAATGTGTAATTTCTTCCTTATACATAAGTTGACTCCTTTCGGGATACTAAAGGTAAGTATAGCATAATTTTGAAATATGAACAGAAAATGGAAATGTATTATTGTCAAAACAGCTATTGATTTGTTTTTAACAAACTGATACAGTATCGGGCGTAAAAACAAAGACAAGGAGTACAGCAAATGGTTATAAAAGATACGATCTGGTACGCACCCGCTGCCGAGCCCCGCGGCCTTCATATCTATCTTCCGGACAACTACGACAGCACAGACGAGCGCTATCCCGTCACTTATTTCTGGGACGGCCATAATCTCTTTTTCGATTCCGACGCCACTTTCGGCAAGTCCTGGGGACTTCGCGAGTTCCTTGACGGCTGGGACAAGGACATGATCATCGTCGGCATAGAGTGTTCCCACGAGGGCAATCACCGGCTCGACGAGTACTGCCCTTATGACGCCAATCTCATGGGCATTAAGATCCACGGTGAAGGCGATGAGACCCTTGACTGGATCACAAAGAGCCTCAAGCCCTTTATCGACAGAAAGTTCCGCACCTATCCCTCAAGAGAGGCCACTGCGATCGCCGGCTCCTCCATGGGCGGACTCATGTCGCTCTACGCCGTCACCAAATACAATAATGTCTTCTCCAAAGCAGCCTGCGTCTCCTCCTCCATCTTTATGGTCATGCAGCCCCTCATGGACGACATTTACCACAGCGACATCGATCCCGATACCCGCGTCTACCTCTCCTGGGGTGAAAAGGAAGGTGGGACCGATCCGAATTCCGGATACTGCAAGTTCCTCACCAACTCCAACCGGAAGGTGGAAAAACTCCTGAACAGAAAAGGAGCTCTCACCCGCCTCTACTGCCAGCCCGGCGGCGGACACTGCGAGGCCGACTGGGAGAAGGAAGTCCCGGATTTCATGGATTTTTTGTGGAAGTAAATCTGCCAAAACAGAGTCAAAAAAACGAGGCATCCGTTACACGGTGCCTCGTTTTGCTATTCCTGGATCTGATAAAGTGTTCTTACTCGTGAAGCAGATTCAGCGCTTTTTTGCCGTCGATCACTACGGTAATATAGTTGACCGCCTTGCCCACAAAGTCATCAGGGTATCTCTCTTCGATCTTCTGCTTGGTCCTCTCCAGCACTGCTGCCAGCTCGGCGTCCCGCATTTTAAGCCCAAGATCGATCGGAAACTGATAGTAATACTTGCCCTTGATCTCGATGACCTGCATCTCCAGCTTTTCAGCGCCTTCTCTGCGCGTGCCCTTGTCGTCGAGGATTCTCACTGCCAGCGCATCCATCCTGTCCCGAAGTTCCGAGCCATGCCGCTTCTGCGCATAGCCGATCACAAAAGCATTAGCTTTCGTCTCACTCTGGTGCTCCCGAAGTATCTTATAGTAAGAGAGGATCATCTTGATCTCCGAATCTTTCGCACCGGCTTCAACACCCTTTTTAGTCATCTGCTGCTGCAGAGCGATCATCGCGAAGAATGCCATCAGAACGAGAATTACAAAAGCCATGTCCAACCATCCTTTCAAAAACCAGTCTTTAAATAGAATAAATCAATTTTCCCTAATAGTCGATACCTTATCGGTCCTCTCTCACAGTCCGGACCGTTCTCTCACATTCCGAATTCCCTGCAGAGCGCCTCGAATCTGGCCTTCTCTTTGTCCTTAACGTCCTTTGAAAGATCGTTCATGCAGTGATGGATCACATCCGCATCCTTGAGCACTTCGTCCATCGGACCGTCCACGACCAGCTTGTCATCATGGTGATAGATCGCCGAACAGATCAGATCGGTCTCCTCAGCACTTGTCTGCCCCAGTTCCTCCAGAATACCTCTCGCCAGTTCAGCTCCCCTGTGGGCATGGTCGTCATAAGACCCGGATTTATAAGCCGCCAGGTCGTGCA
>CAMKAA010000206.1 GCA_946410365.1 uncultured Lachnospiraceae bacterium
CGCGGGGTGGAGCAGTCTGGAAGCTCGTCGGGCTCATAACCCGAAGGTCGTAGGTTCAAATCCTACTCCCGCTATTTCGCCCAGATAGCTCAGTTGGTAGAGCAGAGGACTGAAAATCCTCGTGTCACTGGTTCGATTCCGGTTCTGGGCACTGAAAGAACCGCCTTAAAGGCGGTTTATTTCATATAACAGCTAATTTAATAATGTGCGGGCGATTAGCTCAGTCGGTAGAGCACTTGACTTTTAATCAAGTTGTCGGGGGTTCGATCCCCCCATCGCTCATAAAAAAGTCTCAACACCTTGAGGAATCAGGGGCTGAGGCTTTTTTCGTTGTAAAAGGAGCTGCTGTAAGAATGCAGGACAAAAAGAAAAAGCCAAAAGAGCGTGATTCTGTACTATACTTAATATGTCTGTTTGAGCATTCAGACTTACTAATGAGTACTGTTTTGACCCTATAATACTGTAAACAGAGAGTGTGTGGGATTTATATGAGTAAGGAATCGGTAAAAAAGAAACCTGTAGAGAAAAAAAAGAAGATGGCGGTGAAACCCGCAGAGAAGTGGGGTCCCGGAAAATCCGGCGAGAGGCTTCTGCTCGCGTGCATGATCGCGCTCTTTGCCAGCGTGTGCGGGATCATTTTCCTGTTTACGAAGGCCTTTTTCCATTCGGACAGCGCCTTTTACGTGCAGTTAGCGCTGGAGCAGATTAAAAGCGGGAAGATATTTCCTCCGGGGATGTGTTACAGCACTGTATTGTTTGTCAGGTCTCCGAACCTGCTGCTCATTCCGATCCTGAAAGTAGTTAAGGACTGGATGCTCGCGAGGGAGATCATGGTCGTTGTCATGTGGATCATTCTGATCCTTGCGACGATGTACTGCTTTATGCCGAAGAAGGACAAGAATCTTGCCGCTGCGGTCATTGCCTGCATGCTTCTGATGAATCCTTATCAGACGGCGGATGTCGCAAACGAGACGACGGACATGCTGTTTTTCCAGGGCGCGTATGTCACGATCTTCTTCGACATAGTCATGGCACTGGGCATAATGCACAGGATCATTCTCCTGGACGAGAAGGATAATCCGCGTTATAAGGCTTTTTTGGAAATCCTGCTGGCAGTGGTGCTGTTCTTCCCTCTTCTTGGAAGCATCAGACAGGACATGATCCTCACTCTTCCGCTGGCCGCATCAATCCTGATCTTTTATTTCCTTGAATATGACCAGAAGCTCTCCAAAGTATTGAAGAGCAGGCGCTGCATGTTCACGGTAGTTCTGATCATGGTGGTAGTTGTCGCCGCATTTGTCTGCTATCGACGGCTGTCCGTAATGTATTGGGATGACAGCAAGGGCTCCTACCTGAAAATGGACAAGTATTCAGGCCTATGGTATTCCATCGGACAGTTCGTCAACAACATGACTATGATCTTCGGAAACGTGGAGGGTGCGGTTTTCCTGTCCTTCCCCGGACTCTCGAAGTTCGTGAATTATTTTGTCGCCCTGATCCTGGTGTATGTGATCCCGACAGTGGCGCTGGTCCGCTACAACAAGCACGGAAACAGATTTACAAGATTTCTTATCATATACAGCTGGGTGAGCAACCTGCTGGTAGCGGGGGTCTTTATCGCCTGCAACCAGTGGGCGCCGAGATACCTTCTGTCGATCTATCTGGACGATATCCTGCTGTTTGCGGTGCTGCTTTCTGAATACATGAAGAAGAGAGAGCGCATGACGGCGGTCTGCGCGGGACTTCTTATCGTGATGTACTGTGCTTTCTGCCACGTGTATTTTTGGGGGCATTACAAGGATAAGATCGGCGTGGATCCCAGTGAAGAGCTGGTCAGTTTCCTGGACGAACATGATCTGCATTACGGATACGGGTCCTTTTGGAACGCAAGTGTCAATTCTGTGTTGTCAAACGGCAAGGTCATTGTCCTGCCTACGAGGGATAACGAAGCGGAGGGCGGAAAGAGAAAAGCTTATAACCCCTCTGATTACAGGCGCTGGCTTTTGAACGAGAGATGGTATGATCCCGCGGCGCACCCCGGAAAGTGCTTTGTGCTGCTCAAAAACTTTGCGGAGGGAGATGAAAAGAGCAGGGAGCAGTGGATCAAGGATCACGGAGATGATCCGGAGAACCCCTGGATCGATTCAACTCCGCCGGAGGATGTCTGTGAGGAGTTCTATACTTTGAACCCGCAGAAGCTGGAATGCGGAGATTACACGATCCTTGTCTTTGAAGATAATGAGGAGTTGAGGGCGCTTGGAGACGAGATTAAGGGAGCCAAATAAAGAGCGGAGGAGCCGCGTCTCCTCCCGGCGCCTGTGGGATCCGCTGCTGGCTTCATTTGTGACCGCTCTGATCTTTTGGGTTGTCATGCTGCTGGGAGAATATGTGCCCTTTGGGATCAATACGCCTGCGGTGACAGATGCCAAACTGCAGTATCTGGACCTCTTTGCTTATTACAGAGACGTGCTGACGGGGCAAAACAGTGCGGTATATACTTTTTCAAACACGCTGGGGGGCGGCGCGGCAGCGATCTGGGCCTATTATCTGGCCTCGCCCTTCAACCTGCTGGT
>CAMKAA010000207.1 GCA_946410365.1 uncultured Lachnospiraceae bacterium
GGCCACAAGGAAGAAAAGAACGTCACGACATTTGATGAGTATTTTACCAGGATCAACGCCAAAAAAGCGCTGTGTTCCACGGATCCTGCTCAATCAATGACGGCGGAGTTCCTGCTGTTCAACTATCTGTTTGATACTGCACACGATTCGCTTACAGGGGTGATGACTGTGGTCGGGAATACTCCGATCGACGAAAAAACGGTCAATGATGTCGCAGATCAGATCAAGAGTTCGGAAGCGGGAAAAGAACTCTTCGAGGAAGAACAGGAGGAGCAGACACGGGAAAACGACGGATCAGTCGACGCGATCCTTGGAGCCCTTCTCGAAAAAGGACTCAATGTTCCGGATATTGCCCCGATCATAATCTGGAGCAATTATATGAAGGCTAATGTGCCGGAAGGATACGGGGAACAGAGGCTTGATATTTCCGGTGACACGGCAGTGATCTATTTTACGCACTTTATGGACACCATAATGAAACGGAAGCCTTCCTACTACATGAACGGCATTAAAGAAGGGGATGCGGAGGAGGACAATTTCGCGTTCTTCTATAACTGTTTTGAAGAGATAAAGGAGCACGAAGAGGTCAAAAATGTTGTGATCAACCTCTGCAACAACGGAGGAGGATCAGCGGCCGGCCTGGTCAACATTCTCGGATTCCTCTCTGAGGACGGAGAGGTGACTTTCACGGATAAAGATATGGTGACGGGAAGTTACAGGGAAGAGAGGTATCATGTTGACACCAATCTCGACGGCGTCGCAGATGATCAGGACGGTTTCGGTGACCAATATGATTTCTATATCATGTGCAGCGGCTCCTCCTATTCCTGCGGAACTGCTCTTCCTTACCTTGCGCAGCAGAGCGGCACTGCGAAGATCATAGGTACATATCCCGGCGGCGGGGACTGCGTTCTGGGAACATTCGTTGACGCGTACGGACACTGCGCGGCGTTCTCCGGTATGCTGAAGATCGGCAGAGAGACCGAAAGCGGATTTGTATCGGATGAAAAAGCCACAACGCTTGATTATGATATGGTACCTTCACTCCTGAATGTCAGTATGGTTCCGTGGTATGACGCGGACGGTATTGCTGAGGCAGTCCACAGATACCAGAGCGGGGAGACAGCCGCTGATTACAGTGAGGAAGAAGGAGAGCAGGTCATGGGAATCCTTGAAATGCTTTTCGAAGCAATGAACGCTTCAGGTGAGGCGGCAGCACAGTGAGCAGCTGATCAATGTTTCTCTTGATTTTAGGGAGTATTGGAAGTAGTATAGACAAAAGACAGTTCTGAGCAGGAACAGCAATTAAACGAATGAGGCAAAGGCGCTTCAAGTATGGATCGTAAGATCCGCGCTTGAAGCGCCTTTTTAATTGCAAAAAGAAACCCGAGTGACAAGATTTGTGAGAGGAGGCAGGAAATGTGTTCTATTTTGGCTTATTGCAGCAGACAGGCGGATCCCGAAAGGGTGGAGGAGATGCTCTCGAGAACAATTTCGAGAGGACCTGATGACAGCAGGATCCTCAATACCGGTAACGGCTATTTGGGTTTTAACCGCCTTGCCATCATGGGGCTGACCCCGGAGGGGATGCAGCCGTTTGCCCTCAATGGGAATGTGCTGGTCTGCAACGGTGAGCTCTATCGCTTCCGCAAGATGAAAGAGAGACTGATCGAAAAAGGATATACTTTCATGAGCGGTTCCGACTGTGAGATCCTGCTGCCTCTTTATGAAGAGTATGGAATCGACATGTTCCGTTTTCTGGACGCTGAGTTTGCTCTGGTTCTGTACGACGCAGAGAGACAGGAGTATATCGCCGCGAGGGATCCGATCGGGATCCGGCCGCTGTATTTTGGCAGAGATGAGAAGGGAATTCCGGTCTTCGCGTCAGAGCCCAAGAGTCTGGTGGGGGTCTGCGAGCGGATCGAGCCGTTTCCTCCCGGACACTACGCCGTGATCAGCGCAGCGCATCTGGGGCCCTGGGATATCGAGTGCATTCCGCTTGAACATCAGGGAATTGCCATGGCGGAGTACAGCAGGATCTGGAGCGCCGGCTATTACCTGGAGGATGACCTTCTGCAGATTAAAAGAAACATTCGCAACAAGCTGATCGCGGGAATCGAGAAGAGGCTGGACGCGGACGCGCCGGTCGGATTCCTGCTCTCCGGAGGACTTGATTCGTCGCTTGTCTGCGGGGTATCGGCGAGACTTATGGACAAACCTCTGAGAACTTTCTCCATCGGAATGGATCTGGACGCGATCGATCTTAAGTACGCGCGCAAGGTGGCGGATTATATCGGGAGCGATCACTATGAAGTGATCATTTCAAGGGATGATGTGATCGCAGCGCTTGAGCCTGTGATAAAGGCGCTCGGAACCTATGACATCACGACGATCCGCGCATCGATCGGTATGTATCTGGTCTGCAAGTGGATCCATGAGAACACGGATGTGCGCGTCATTATGACGGGAGAGATCTCGGACGAGATCTTCGGGTACAAGTACACGGATTTCGCACCGGATGCTGAAGCTTTCCAGAAGGAGGCGGAGAAAAGGATCCGGGAGATCC
>CAMKAA010000208.1 GCA_946410365.1 uncultured Lachnospiraceae bacterium
GTCAGGACTGTATGCAGAAGACACTGGATATGGCAAGTACCATGGACTTTTCGAGTCTGATGGGAAACCCTTTCCTGCGGTCAATGACTCCGAATGAACAAAAAAAGGATAATGAGCCGGAGAAAAAGAAAGATCAGGAAGTAACTGAAGAGAAAACTGAAGGACCGGTCTCCGGCGAGATCGTAAAGAGTGAAGAGCCGGAGAAACCGGAAGCAGTACAGGATCAGGACGATGAGGATGACACAGGGACATCCCAGGGCGGCGGAGACGGCCGCAGGCCTTCGATCAGCTTCCTGAATCTGGGAGATCTGTTCGGAGGCGGTCTCGGAGGCCGGCAGCAGCCCAAGGTCAAGAAGAAAAAGAAGGACGGCCCCAAACCCGTATTCTCTATCGACAACATACCCGCTCCGCACAAGATCAAGGAAGAACTCGATAAATATGTGATCGGCCAGGAGCGCGCCAAAAAAGTGATCTCCGTGGCGGCATACAACCACTATAAGCGCGTAAGAACAGGGACGATGGACGACATAGAGATCGAGAAGTCCAACATTCTTCTGCTGGGACCCACCGGCTGCGGCAAGACCTATATCGTGAAGACACTTGCACAGCTTTTGGATGTGCCGCTTGCGATCGCGGATGCGACTTCCCTCACTGAAGCGGGCTATATCGGAGACGACATTGAGAGTGTCATCTCCAAACTTCTCGCCGCAGCGGACAATGACGTGGAGAAGACAGAAAAGGGTATCGTATTTATCGACGAGATCGACAAGATCGCCAAGAAGAAAAATGTCAATTCAAGAGATGTGAGCGGCGAGTCTGTGCAGCAGGGTCTGCTCAAACTCCTCGAGGGCGCTGATGTCGAAGTGCCGGTGGGAGCCAACAGCAAGAACGCAATGGTTCCGCTGACAACGATCAATACAAGAAACATTCTGTTCATTTGCGGCGGTGCTTTTCCGGACCTTGAGCGCATAATCCGGGAGAGGCTCACAAGACAGACTTCGATCGGATTTGCAGCTGAGATCCGGGACAAATACGACAATGAGAAGAATATCCTTAACTATGTGACCAACGAGGATCTCAGGAAGTTCGGTATGATCCCCGAGTTCATCGGAAGGCTTCCTGTTGTCTGTCCCCTGCAGGGACTTGACACAGAGATGCTGGTCAAGATCCTCAAAGAGCCCAAGAACGCGATCCTCAAGCAGTATCAGAAACTGCTGGCGCTGGATGAAGTCCAGCTGGAATTTGAAGATGACGCGCTGACCGCGATCGCGGAAAAGGCTTTGGAAAAAGATACCGGAGCCAGAGCGCTGAGATCCATCATTGAGGAATTCATGCTGGATATCATGTACGAGATTCCTAAGGACGAGAACATCGGCAAGGTAACCATCACCCGCGCTTACGTTGAGGGCAAAGGGGGACCGATGATCGAAATCCGTTCCGTAGTGGCGGACAAGAGCAGGCAGGCCCTTCTCCCCGACAAAGACAACAGCAATACTGATAACGACAACAAGGGATGAAAAGAGGTGCGGGAAGATGAGCAGGATTAAAAACAGCACAACAGAACTGATCGGAGGGACGCCTCTTCTGTCTCTGAGGAACTACCAGAAGAAGAAAGGCGTGACCGGAGCGGAGATCGTCGCCAAATTGGAATTCCTTAATCCCGCCGGAAGCGCCAAGGACAGAGTGGCGCTGGGAATGATCGAGGATGCTGAGAAGAAGGGACTTATAGGACCCGGAGCAACGATCATTGAACCCACCAGCGGAAATACAGGGATCGGGCTTGCCTGCGTAGCTGCGGCCAAGGGATATAAGACGATCCTCACACTGCCCGATACGATGAGTGTGGAGAGAAGGACTCTCCTGAAAGCATACGGGGCGGAGATCGTACTTTCAGAGGGCGCGCTGGGAATGGAAGGCGCGATCCGCAAAGCGGAGGAACTCAGGGACTCTATTCCGGGTTCCGTGATCCTCGGACAGTTCGACAATCCCGCAAATCCTCAGGCTCATTACGATACGACCGGACCGGAAATCTGGGAAGATACAGACGGAGATCTCGATATCTTCGTGGCCACTGTGGGAACCGGCGGAACGCTTACAGGCACGGCAAAATATCTCAAGGAGAAAAACCCTGAGATCAAGGTGGTGGCAGTGGAACCCGAAGGCTCTGCGGTGCTCTCCGGAAAGAAACCCGGCCCTCACAAGCTTCAGGGGATCGGAGCGGGATTTATCCCCTCTATTCTGGATACAAAGATCTATGATGAGGTAATTGCCGTACCGGATGACGCGGCTTTTGAAGAGGGAAGAGCGTTGGCACATGCGGAGGGAATCCTTACGGGCATTTCCTCGGGGGCTGCACTTTGGGCTGCCCTTCAGGTGGCATCGAGACCGGAAAACGAAGGTAAGAGAATTGTTGTTCTCCTGCCCGACTCCGGAGACAGATATCTTTCCACACCGCTTTACAGCTGACAATATTTTGACCATTAAAAAACGGACTCCTGAGGAGTCCGTTTTTTGCGCTTATTGATCAGAAAGCGGTGTTGGCCATCAGATCTTTGTAGAAGG
>CAMKAA010000209.1 GCA_946410365.1 uncultured Lachnospiraceae bacterium
AACTGGTCTTCTCCTACATTTCTTATTCAGTTATCTGTGGCGATTTTGGAGAGATCTCTCCAGGACTCTGAGCTGTTTCCCAGATAATGACGAGATGAAGTTCTCGATGGATTCATCATTTGGTTCGGGATCAGGTTCACGCGGTTCGATGATCAGTTTGCCTTCTTCACACGAGACCTGAATCGGTGTGTGCTTGTCGAGACTGTATGTCTTTTGTCCAAACTTTCTGAGGCGAAGCATCATATCAGCGTCCAGGTCGATATGGAAGAGTTAGATGTAACCGCTGCCGAGAGCAAGGCTACATATGAAGAGATCCAGGAATGGGTGCAGGAAAAGTATGGATTCCATGTTAGTCATTTGAATATCGCGAAGACCAAACGGAAATGCGGGATCATCGAACGGCAGAATTATAACCTGCCGAAAAGTGAAGACAGCCGGTCGCCGGAGACACCGAAGGAGAAGGAAGAGGCAATCGTTGCGGCGTTTAAGGCATTTCAGATGATATAACAGACGCAGGCGTCTGTTATCGTTTGCGGTCGCCATATGAGCACTTCGTGCTCGCGTGGCTCGTCGCTTTGTGATATAACACTATCCAACATGCCTGCAGCAGGTGCATAACCCAATACGAGCCGCCCAAAGCCGGGCGGCTCGTTGAATCAAATCGGTACTTTCCAATATCCGTTTTTTCCGAATCTGAAGCGGCGCGTTATATGAATTCTTCCCTGTGCTGATAAACGTAGTGTCTATACTCTTGCCGTAAGCCAGAAGACAACATCATCCAGCACCTTCTGTTTGACAGGTTCGTTGAAGATTTCATGGCATAGCTCCGGATAAATAAATAATCCCTTATCTTTTGAACCGATGCTGTTAAATAGATCCATAGAATCCTGCGGACTGACCAGACCATCATTTGCCCCGTGCAGGATGAGCACAGGCACTTCGAAACAGGCCGCGTTTTCTTTCAGATACTGAACACCGGCATAGATGGAATTCAGAAGACCTATGGACATTTCCTTGGCAACCAGAGGATCTTCCGTATAGGCTTTAATTACGGCAGGATCGCTGCATACGCCCTCACCAAGTGCATTCGGAACATACATGTCAGCAGGAGCCTGAATCGGGAGATCCCCCGCAAGCTTATGATTATAACGAGTCAGGGCACCTGATAGAACAATAGCATCCGCTTCTTTTGGGAAACGGGTCCCTAAACAGGTCACAGCATATCCTCCCATGCTATGCCCTAATACGATCAGCTTTTTGCCGGGGTTTTCCTCTTTTGCAAGCCGGACCACATCAAAGACATCATTGCTGATTTCATCCCACTGATCATAATAGACCGGCTTTCCTTCGCTGCGTCCATGACCTCGGTGATCAAAACGATATACCGAATATCCTGCTGCATTCAGTCGTTCCGTTACATAATCATAACGGCCGCAGTGTTCACATAATCCATGAACAATAACTGCAATACCTCTTGGTTCCTCCACCGGGTCTGCCTTAAGGAATAAATTGATTCAGTCCCGGTTTTTCATAAAGTTCTGCATATTTTACCTCCTCAATCTTTTTTTGTTGACGAATAATCAGTTTATTTACATTTTTCTTAGGAACAGAATTCCAAGGGTTTCCGGACCGCAGTGTGTTGTGATGGTTGCTCCGGCAGTTGTCTCCAGTATTTCCTCGATTCCAGGCTGGTACTGCCGGATCAGCCTGCGAACGGTTTCCACCGTTTCCTCTCTGCAGCGGGTGTGTGTTATAAAGATCCGCTTCAGATCAATATCCGTGCGGCCTTTCAGCCTGTCTTCCACATAAGCGCAAATCACTTTTTGGATGGAGCCCCGATATTTTTTCCTGGGCACCATTGTCCCATCCTGTACTTCTATGCAAGGTTTTATATGGAACATATTTGCCCCAAGTGCGGCCAAAGCAGAGCAGCGACCGCCTTTGTACAGATAATCGATGCTGTTTGCGACGAAGCTTGCTTCCACACGGGGAATCATGTCTGCGCAAGTGCGCAAAATCTCCTCGACAGAAGCACCGGTCATGGCCATCTCTGCGGCCTTTAGGACCGTCAATCCCTGGCCGGTGGATAGGTTCCGGGAATCCACAGGGTAAACGCCTCCTGTTTCCTGTGCGGCAACACATGCATTTTGCCAGGAGCTGGAGAATTCGCTGCTGATACAAAAATGTATGATTTCAAAACCCTTTTTCCGCCATTTTCGGAATAATGCTTCATATGCCATCAGGTTGACAGCGCTTGTTTTCGGCAACTGGCCGCTTGTCTCTACATAACGGTAGATATCTTCAGGTGTGATTTCCGCTCCATCGGGGCCGCTTCGATTACCCAGTGTAACAGTGAGCGGAGCAACCTCAATATCGTATTTACGCAGAAGCTCCTGTGAGAGATCGCATGTGCTGTCGGAGATGATTTTTACAGGCATTCTATCCCTCCTATACGGACAACTTCAGGTCTGTTTTCTCCCATGGCATATCTGATGCATTGCTGCCGAAATGTCCATAACAGGAAATGGT
>CAMKAA010000210.1 GCA_946410365.1 uncultured Lachnospiraceae bacterium
TGATCCTGCCAGTAGACTCCTTCGCCTTAATTGATACAAAATATATCATTGTTTTAATGGGTATGCAAGTATAATTGTATACCGATTTTAGAAAAATGTGATGTTCCGATCTGGATCAATTGATCAGCAACTCTTCGAGGCTCCTCTTGGGAACGTAATGAACGTCATTTTCATCCCGGTAATAGGCGGTATTTCCATCTTCGCCGACATCAGTGAGGACAATGGTCTCAGCAGGCTTGCCAAAAGCGACAACCAGCAGCGGCTGCAGATTGTCGGGGAGATCAAGGCCCTCCCGGATATCCTGAGCGCCAAAGTTGCCGATCATACAGCCTCCAAGCCCCTCTTCTGCTGCCATCAGCAGCATAGATTGAGCGACTATGCCGACGTCTTTCATAAAGCGGCTCAGATTATCGGAGATGTTCTTATCCTGGCATATGACAACAAAACCTGTAGGGCACATGCCGGGATGTGGCAATGTCATCTGGGGGAGCTGCCTGGCCCACTTGATTCTGCACTGGATCTTGTCAACATCTTCCTTGTCATAGGCAATAAAATACTTGAGGGGCTGGATATTAATACTGGAAGCACAGAATCTTGCGCCGTCCACATAATTCATAAGCTGTTCTCTGGTAAATACGCAGCTCTCATCATATCCGCGATAACTTCTGTTTTTGACGATCAGATCTTTAACCATGATTTTCCTTTCTTTCCCTGACGGAACGGGAGATGCAGTAAAACTCTGAGGAATATGATATGTTGAAAACAGTTTATTTGTAAACTAAAAATTGTTCTATAAAGCGATTGATATCCTTGTGTCTGTGCCGGCCTCATTATTGACATCGTGAAAAAAGTAATATAGAATACATCAATGGCAAAGATGTCCCTTGACCGGAAGGTCAAGGGACATCTTTGCCTTTTTTGTTGAAAGAGTTTTTTCAAAAGGCGAAAAGGAGTAGTTATTATGCAAACGATCACAGATGTCAACAGTTTGATCAATGGTCTTGTCTGGGGATGGCCTGCACTTATCCTTCTGGCGTTCACAGGAGTATTGATGACCTGCCTGACCAAATTCTACCAGATCTCTCACTTTAAGTACTGGGTGAGCCATACGATCGGACAGATCTTCGGAGACAGTAGAATCACGGCACATACAAAGGATCAGTCGATCTCTCAGTTTCAGTCCCTGTGTACCGCATTAGCGGCAACCGTAGGTACCGGTAATATCGTCGGTGTGGCAGGTGCCATCGCAGTGGGCGGACCGGGCGCGGTTTTCTGGATGTGGCTGATTGCCTTCTTCGGAATGATGACCAACTTTTCTGAGAACGTCCTGGGTATTCTTTACAGACGCAAGAATTCAGAAGGAGAGTGGTGCGGAGGCGCCATGTATTACCTTCGCGACGGACTTGGCGGAAAGAAGAACTGCAAGCAGCTCGGCGCGGTTCTGGCGGTACTGTTCTCTGCGTTCTGCGTACTGGCTTCCTTTGGTATCGGTAATATGAGCCAGGTAAACAGTATGACAAAGAACATCAACCATGCTTTTCATATTCCTAATCTGGCCATAGGCATTTTCATTTTCCTTGCAGTTGCCCTGGTCATCGTGGGCGGACTTAAGAGAGTAGCGGCTTTTACAGAGAAGCTGGTTCCTTTTATGGTCGTCCTCTATCTGGTTGGCACACTTGTGATCATCATGATGCATGCGACGCAGATCCCTGCAGTTTTAGTGTCGATCTTTAAGGGTGCTTTTGCTATGAAATCGGCTGCGGGAGGCATAGTCGGAGCCGGTATCGCGAAGGCGATGCAGATGGGTATGAAGAGAGGCGTGTTCTCCAACGAGGCAGGTCTTGGTTCTTCTGTTATGGTACATTCAAGCTCCAACGTTATTGAACCTGTAAAACAGGGCATGTGGGGCATCTTCGAAGTGTTTGCGGACACTATTGTGGTCTGTACACTGACTGCGCTCACGATCCTCACATCCGGGTGCGTGGATCTTTCGACCGGACAGCTCACAGCTGTGGCGGAAGAAATCGGTTCGAGCTCTTTGGTAAGCTATGCGTTCGAGCAATCTTTTGGCAAGGGCGGATCCATGTTTATCGCCATCGCGATCTTCCTGTTCGCGTATTCAACGGTTCTTGGCTGGAGCCACTACGGTTCCAAGGCTTTTGAGTATCTGTTCGGGACCAAAGCGATCATGGGCTATCGCGTGATTTTCTCGATCGTAGTCCTTCTCGGTTCTGTTATGGAAGCTCAGCTCGCCTGGGATATTTCTGATACCTTCAACGGCCTGATGATGATCCCCAACCTGATCGGTGTGCTCACCCTTTCCCCTATGGTCATGAAGTGCACGCAGAACTATGTGGACCGCCGCATCCGGAAGCAGTCCGGCGTCGAGCCGATCCTGTCCATGTTCCCTGATATCCAGAAGGATCAGGAAGTGAGACTGAAAGAGCGTCTGGAGTATCTGAGAGAGAATGAGGACGCGTAATGATTCGCAATTAAATAGTGAAATTATGATAGAAGAGTTCCG
>CAMKAA010000211.1 GCA_946410365.1 uncultured Lachnospiraceae bacterium
GCCCGCAAGGAACTCAAAGGATTTGCAAAGGTATTCCTGGAAGCAGGCGAGTTCAAAACCGTGACAATTCCGTTTGACAGTTATACATTCCGCTATTGGAATGTGAAAAAGAACGGATGGGCAGTCGAGGGCGGAACCTACGCGGTATATGTAGGCAGTTCTGTGGCGGACATTCGCCTGAAAGGCACAATAGCTGTTGCAGGAGAGGATGCTCCCGCACCTTACGACAACACGAAACTTGCGGCTTACAGAGAAGGAAAGATTCAGTCGATCCCGGATGAGGAGTTCTCCGAGCTTCTGGGCGGTCCGATCCCGGATGGCAGCTGGGGAAGCAAGCTGACTGAAAATGATGCGATCTGCCAGCTCGGTAACGCCAAGAGCGGCCTGGCCCGTTTCGTTTACAAACAGCTCGAGAAGAAGAAACAGGAGGCAGACGCGGCCGGCAAGCCCGACCTGAATGTCCTGTTCATCTACAACATGCCGTTCAGGGCTATCGGCAAGATGACCGGCGGACAGGTTGACAAGAAGATGGTGGACGGCATGGTGGACGCCGTGAACGGACACTTCTTCAGCGGACTCGGAAAGGTGATCGGTGGTTACTTCTCCAACAAGAGCGCCAATAAGAAGTACGAGAAATTACTGAAGGGAGACAAGTAACAATGAAAGATTTTCTGGAAAAACATCCCAAGGCGGCACAGTGGATCCGTGAAGGCGGGCTGTTTGTCTTATTCAGTTACGTGGTCACCTTCATCAAGTATCTGCTGCTGACTTTCCTTCCCGGCTTTTTCCACGGCATCGTCGGAGATGTAGAGTGGGTATGGCCCGGCATCAGAACAACGATGTTCGGTGTTCCCTTTACTTTGGCGGTCATCGGAAACAGTCTGGCGGACGGCGGACTTGCCTTTACCCTGGCGAACTACACCTCCATCATTCTGGGAGAGTGCATCAACTTCCCTCTTCAGAGGAACGTCACTTTCCGCAGTAAGGGTCCGGTCGGCCTGCAGATCTTTTTCCATGCGCTGGGAACCATCGGCGTTATGCTGGTCATGAACCTCTTTACCTGTATCTGGAACCCGGTCACAGCAGCCATCGGTATTCCTGACGCAGTGCGCAACATCGTGACGACGATCGCAACCGGTGGTGTGGCGATGGTCATCATCTTTGCTATTGACAAGACGATCTTCGCACCCGGATTCGGGGAGAAGAAGTAAGCAGCGTTCCTGAAGGAACAAACATAAAAAATGCAGCAAAGCACCCTTTCCCGCATCAAAGAAAAAGCGGAAAAAAAGGGTGCTTGTTGCTTTTTTTTGATTTAGGAGTATGCTATAAAGAGTGAAAATTTACATATTTACACAGAGACTGGTTTAAATCTCTGCTTAAGGATGAGAGACATTATGGCAATACTGCTGTTTCTTCTGTGGATCATATGGAATGGAAAGGTGAATGCGGAAATTCTCCTTTTCGGCGCCGCGCTGACTGCGCTGGCACTTTTATTCGCGGTAAAGGTGCTGGGCTACAGCCTGGAAAGCGAACGCCGATTTTGGAGGAATTATCCGCTTTTTTTGCGTTACACGCTGGTCCTTATCAGGGAGATCTTTAAGGCGTCCCTGACAGTAGCGAAGCTCGCCTGTAATCCTGACGGCAAGCCGGATCCGGTCATTGTGGAGTTCCACTCGGGACTGCCGACGGATTTCCAGAATGCCCTCCTGGCAAATTCGATCACTCTGACGCCCGGAACATTTACGCTCATTCAGGAGGGGGACCGCTTTGTCGTGCATTGTCTGCGCCGGGAATACGCAGACGGAATTGAGGTTTCCACATTTGTGGAACTGCTCGGAAAGGTGAAACTGTGATGACGGTGGAACAAGCTTATCAGATCTTATACGGAGGAGTGCTGATCGTCCTGATCCTGCTCATAGGCGCGATGGTCATACGCTCGATCATCGGGCCGCGCAGCACGGACCGGATCATGTCCGTCAATATGCTCGGGACGATGACGATCTGCTCAATTGCGGTTTTGTCGGTCCTGCTGGATGAGGGGTATCTGGCGGATGTCGCGATGATCTACGCGATGATCAGTTTCGTCGCGGTGCTGATGATGGCCTCAATGTTTGTGCCGTCGAAGCCTAAGGCGCCGGTACTGGACCGGGACAAGGATCAGGAGGCAGCGGCCGAAGGGGAATCCGGAGGTGATCAATAATGATTATGGATTGGATCAGGTTTGCGATCGCGGCAATTTTGGCCATACTGGGGCTATGCTCTTTTGGCTCGGCAGTGCTGGGGGCATACAGGTTCGGATTCGTCCTGAACAGGATGCATGCAGCCGGAATCGGTGATACGGCGGGGATCTTTCTTATGATCGCGTCGCTTGCGGTGGCGCGCGGACTGCACATGGACACGCTCAAACTTGTCGTGCTCGTATTCTTTTTGTGGTTCACTTCGCCGGTTTCCACTCATTTTCTGGGGCAGGTGGAGTTCTATACCAATCCGCTGCTGGGCAGACATGTAAAGAAGGCAGACCTC
>CAMKAA010000212.1 GCA_946410365.1 uncultured Lachnospiraceae bacterium
TGACAAGGAAGCAGTCGCGAAGGCTGTCACAGAGGCGGCAGTCGCTGAGGCAGGATATGACAGCCTCGATGCGGCTAAGGAAGACAGCACTGCGTTTGTATTCCTGGGTCACGGAACATCTCACATGGCAAAGGTCACATACGACCAGATGCAGACGCAGATGGAACAGCTTGGCTATGAAAACGTCTTCATCGGAACCGTTGAGGGAGAGCCGGAAGACACTTCCTGCGAAGCAGTTATCGAAAAAGTGAAGGCAGCCGGCTACACCAAGGTTGTTCTCAGACCTCTTATGGTCGTGGCAGGCGATCACGCCAACAACGACATGGCAGGTGAAGAAGAGGATTCCTGGCTGAGCATGTTCAAAGCGGCCGGTTTCGAGAAGGTCGACACACAGATTGCGGGTATGGGCAGCATTCCGGCTGTTCAGCAGATCTATGTGGAGCACACCGGGGCGGCTGTAAAGTAAGTTCGTAATGTCGGAGGGCGGTTGCTGTAACTGAGCCCTTAGAGGCTACTGTAAGGGCTCGATTACAGCAGAAGCTAAATAATCAGGAGCATAAATGCAAAAAATGAGAGCGGCCCTGGGCGGCCTTCTATTGTTCATATGGATCATAGCGGCAGCAGGCTGCGCCGGTCAAAAAACAGAGCAGACTGTTAATTCTGAAGAAACACAGTACTGCTGGGCTTCAGTGACCTTGGAAGGCGGAAGCGGTAAGGCTTCTGTGGAATCGCCATGCCCTGTGCTGGAACGGTCCGGAGAACTGCTGGCTGTGATCACTTGGAGCAGTTCCCACTATGATTTTATGATTGTAGAAGGGGAAAAGATTCTTCCTGTGAATACAGAGGGAAATTCGAGCTTCGAGGTTCCTCTGAAAAGTGTTGCAAGATTATCCGACACAAGCCAAACTGCACCTCTTCCGGCAGATTGTGAATTGAAAGTGCAGGCTGACACAACGGCTATGAGTACACCGCATCTGGTTGATTACACGTTGTCTTTCCACTTTTTCGAGACGAAGGAGGAGGCTGAAAGTGCCGGTGAGGCACAACAAGAGGAAGACAGTACCGATGCGACGCAGGAAGAAGCTGTATCACCCTCTGCCATCAGAGAAGCCCCAGAACTGGCAGGACTCCAGTATCTCTCACAAGATAAAAATGAATACGCTAAGTGCTTCGCAATCTACCGCTATGAGAACGGATATGCAGTCCTTGCAGTGGATGACGGCCGGCGCTACCTGATCGTGCCGGAAGGCGCAGAAGTGCCGAATATCGGACAGAGCTCGGACCATCAGGACTCTGATCTGATCATCCTTCGCCAACCGCTTGACCGCATCTATCTCGCCGCATCGGCAGTCATGTGTCAGTTCGATGAAATAGGTGCAGTGGAAAATGTGATTCTGTCCGGCCTCGAGAAGGACGGATGGTACATTGAAGCTGCCCGCGAAGCAATGGAAAAGGGGACTCTGGAATATGGCGGCAAGTACAGCGCACCGGATTATGAAAAGATTGTTGCCGCAGGCGTAAATCTTGCTGTTGAATCCACTATGATCCATCACACGCCTAAGGTGCAGGGGAAACTGGAAAAGCTTGGCATACCGGTTATGATCGACCGATCCAGCTATGAGAGCGAGCCTTTGGGCAGAGCGGAGTGGGTGAAGGTCTACGGGCTTGTGACGGGGCACGAAGAGGAAGCGGCGAGTGCTTTTGAGGAACAGAAAGGCTATGTGGAGGAGATTCTAAAGAACACAGAGCCGGATTCCGTCGATTCTTTCCAAAACACAGAACAAGCACAGCAAAAGACCGTCGCCATCTTTTCGATCAATTCCACGCGGCAGGTCGTGACGAGAGGCGCGGGGGACTATTTTGGCAAAATGGTGGAGATCGCGGGAGGAACGCTCAGCACACCTGCGACGGATGCAGGCAGGGCAACGCAGACTGTGAGCATGGAGTCTTTCTATGCGGCGGCAGAGCAGGCGGACATCCTTATCTATAACGCTTCGATCGAGGACGCGCCGGAGAACCTGCAGCAGATGTGTGCGAAGGACAGTATTTTGACGCAGTTCCGGGCGGTCCAAGAGGGGAATGTGTGGTGTATGAGAAGTTCGCTTTACCAGAACGCGAGCAGGACCGGGGCGATCATCCGGGATCTGCATGCGATCGTGGCAGGGGAAGCGGAGGATGAGACGGAGTTTTTCTACAGGCTGAAGTGAGGGCTTCGGCAGGGAGGCAGGTATGGCGCGCAATCTGATGATCCAGGGCACCATGTCCGGTGCGGGCAAGAGCATACTGACGGCGGGGATCCTGCGTGTACTGCGGCAGGACGGCTTTCGCGTGGCGCCATTTAAGTCCCAGAATATGGCGCTCAATTCCTTCGTGACGAGGGACGGGCTTGAGATGGGGCGCGCGCAGGTGGTGCAGGCGGCGGCAGCGGGGCTGGAGCCGTCGGCAGATATGAACCCGATCCTCCTAAAGCCAATGGGCGATGCGGTCTCCGAGGTGATCGTAAACGGC